>JAFGRS010000237.1 GCA_016935045.1 Lentisphaeria bacterium
AGCCGGATTTGCTCGGGGTCTTCCGGCAGCAGGGCGCCGGGTGCCGGGGTGGTGGTGTCGGTGATATCGACGCCGAGGTCGAAGAGGTCTCCCTGGGCGATGGTGAGGAAGCGGGCCTCGATGAGCACCTGGTACGGGGGCCGGTCGAATTCGTCCAGGAGGGCCTCGACAAGCCGCAGTCGATCGCGCGTGTCCTTGACCAGGAGGAGGTTGCGGTTGCGGAAGAGGCGGAACGTCGCGCCCTCGGGGGGATTGCCGCCCAGGACGTCGGTCAAGGCGTCTTCGAGGTCGGTGTCCTCCGGGTTCTCGGGGGCCTTGGTGGCACCGCCGCTGCCCCGCCGGCCGCCACCCCCCCCGCCGCCGCCGTCCTCGGGGGCCTTGAGGGTCGGGATGGTGCCGCGGCGCAGGCGGTAGACCTGGGTTTCCAGTTCCGGGCCGCCGGCGGGGCCTTGCCGCTCCATCAGCCAGGCCACGTTTTCGCTGACGTGGAAATCGACGCCCATGATGTCCGCGATGGAGCCGAGGACCTCGCACAGGGGGGTATCGGTGACGCGGATGGTGAGGGGTTTCTCGGCTTCGAGGGTCTCGTCGGCAATGAAGCTCAGACCCTCGATCTGATTGAGGGCCTCGACCAGCTCCGCGTACCCCGCGTTGCGGACGTTGATGGTGACCCGGCGCTTGAGGAGATCCTCCACCGGGCCCTTGGGGATGAGGATGGGGTCGGTCGAGCCCCGGATGACCACGGTGCTGTTGTACTTCGACGGCAGCACCAGGCGTTGCTCGACCTCGGTGAGGGCACGTTGTTCGGTCTCCCTCTGGGCGATATCGAGGGCGGCCCGACCCTTGACCTCGGCGATCCGCAGCCGCAACTCCGCCACTTCGTTGGCGAAGATGTCCTGACCGATCAGGGGTTGCAGAGCAGCTTCGGCCCCCTTGATGTCCCCCTTGTCGACGAGCTTGCGCACCTCGTCCAGACGCTTGCCGGCGGCCTTGAGCACCTCGCGGTGCTCGGTCGCCCGGAGTTCCTGCAACAGCGCCGCGTCGTCGCTCCCCGGGGTGGTGGCCGAGGGCTGGCCACTCTGCGTGTGGGTGCAGGAGACCAGCACAAGGGTCAGGGCCAGGAAGGCTGCGCATTCCCCGCGTTTCATAGCTTCTCTCAACTCCAGACTATGCCGGCGCACCCGCCGGCCCTCCTCACCTGCCTCATGCCCGCCCCGGGCGCCTGCCCGCGCGTGCTCCCACGGCCCCTGTCCCGGGCCGACCCTGCCACACTCCATCACGGCGTTGGCAATCCAAACCGGGAAATCTCCCGTACATCCCCGGGAAAGCACTCTCCTCGGCACGGTGCATGAGGTCCCCCGGGTAACGGAGCAATCCTCAGTCAATGGTGCCCTCTTCCCAGTACGCCATCGTGAAACAACGATTGCCGCCATAGGCGATGTTCAGGACCGGCTGCACGCTGTTGCCGAAGGTGCCGCCTCCCCACTCCCGGGTCTTGATCTTCTTGACGTGCCAGAAACAGCGCACCACCGGAAAGACCGTCGGATCGTAGGGCTTGCCGTCGTTCCCCTCGCGCAACTGCCACTCCTTGAAGGCCGACCAGGAGGGATAGGTACCGGCAAAGCTGCAGCGCGCGAAGCTGCACTCGTAGAAGTAGCTGATCTTCTCGACCTGGCCGTTGCGCGGGATGTTAAACTCCGCCGCCGCCGCCCCGCCCGTCTCCGAAGCGGGTTTGCTCCCCTCCCGGTCGTAGGCCTCCGGAAAGGCCATGTCCTTGCGCGGCGACCACTCGTCATTGTCCGGCTTGGGGTCCCGCTGCAGGTTCATGTCGGCCTTGCAGTAGAAGACGTCGTCGGGGTCCTTCGAACCGCTGCTGATGTAGGCATTGTACAGGGTGGAGAGCCAGGGCGACATCTTGTCGTCGTTGTCGTCCCGGTACATGGTGAGGCTGAGGCCGATCTGCTTGAGGTTGTTCATGCAGTAGGCTGTCTTGGCCTTGTCCTTGGCCTTCTGGATGACGGGAAGGACCATCCCGGCCAGGATGGCAATGATCGCGATCACCACCAGCAGCTCGATCAGGGTAAAGGACCTCTTTCTCATCTTCCGCTCCTCGATCGCCTGTCTGCCTGCCCTCGGGCAGTCCGCCCGGCCTTCGCTTCACCATAACCCAGCGGGCAACCGTTTGCCACACAAGCCCGGGACCGCCGGAAACAGCTTACCCGCTCTGCTCTCTGACGTAACGCATCGTCGCTTCGGTTTATTGTCGCGCGGTTCGGGCCGAAAGAGAAAATCGGATGCCCCGGTCCGCCGGGCGCCATGGGAGAGGATGGACGGGATGGACGGGTATGGACGAAATGGACGGAAGGAACGGAAGGAACTCTGGATCTCGCCGCGCGCGCAGTCGGAGTCCCACCCCTCAGCCCGCGATGCCCGACCGGAATCGGGCATTCCCATTCCGCCCGGCGGGCCGGGCGCTGGAGGGCCGGGCTGTGTCCCGGCCGGAATCCGCAGAGGCACGCGGGCACCCCGGTCCGCCGCACGGAGTGCGCCTCCCACGCTGGAGCCCGCGATGCCCGACCCGCAGGGGAGGGTTCGCGGTACCTCCGGCTCAGCAGGCGCTTCGCCCTCCAGCAGGCCTCTTCGGGCCGTTCAGTCCCGTTCGCCCTGCAGCACGAAGCGGGGGTAGGCGGCGGGGAGCTTCATTTCACCGATGCCCGGGCTGAGTCCGAGCCAGTAGTGGCGTCCGGTCCCGTCGTTGTCGTTGACGATGAGGTTGAACCCGAGGATGCGTCCCGGGAACGGCGTCAGGGGCGCCAGTTCGGACCACGGCAGGGCAAGGCGGTAGACGGTCTGGCGATCGCGCCGGCGGATATCGAGGGCGGCGGCAGCCAGGGAAACCGGCCCCAATCTGCCTTCCGGACCGGCATGGCGATGGAGCTGCGGGCCCCCGGGGGTGAGGGCAAGGGCATACTCGTGGTCGTTGTCGTCGTAGCCGACTTTCCCCTCGATGGCGTCGTTGGCGGTATCGAGGGCGATCTGCACCGAGTCGCCCTTCCAGGTTTCCGCACCTTCGTAGGGCTGGAAGAAGGAATCATCCTCGACGCTGACTTCGAGGAGCAGAGCGGCGTCATTCCAGGCCAGGGCCGCCGTGGCTGCCAGGTTCCGGGGCCCCTTCCAGACCACGGCGGCGTCCGGGGGCTGAACGTGCCTGCGCTCGTTCAGATGGTAGCGCGGCACCGCCGCGGGAAACCCCTCCTCGCTGGATGGCGCCTCTTCCAGCCGCGGGCACGGCAGCCAATTGGCCGGAATCCGGCGGGAAACCGCCCCGGCAGCCGTGGAGGCCGTGATCACGATGACCGCGTCCGGCGACGGCTCGGCTGTGCCCTCGAAGGCGAAGCGGAAGGAGGTGCCTGCCGAGGGCGCCAACTCCAGCGGCAGACGGGGCAGCGGCGTCCGGAGTCCCGCCGGGAGATGGATGTCGAGGGTCCCCCGCAGGGGTCTCGGCAGGTTGTTCCGGACCGTGCCGGATACCGAGGTGTCGTCACCCATGAGCACGGCTACCGTGACGGCGTCGATGCCGAGGACGGCGTTGCCGAGGCGCCGGGCGACGTCTTCCGCATCGGCGTCGCGAACGACGACGTAAAGGGGTGAGGTACGGAGGGGCACCGCGAGCCGGTCCTGCCGCCGCTCGAGGGTCACGGGGGTCCCGGTCATGCTGACGGCTCGGACGTGCTCCGCGGGCAGGTCGACGAGAAGGTCCCTGGCGTCGCCGGCACACTTCCAGACCGTCAGCACCGTCTCCCCCGTGCGTTGCCGGAACGCATACGCGCGCACGTCTCCTTCGAAGATCGGAGGCAAGGGCTCGGTGTGTTCGAGGATGCGGGCGGCGGTGGCATAGGCGGCGGCCGCGGGGAGGGGGCGTCGGGGGTCTCGCCAGAGGCCGTATTCGTAGCCGCCTTCGAGGCATCCCCGGGTGAGAAACCAGAAGACCTTTTCGAGTTCCGGCACGCTCCGGGCCAGGACGAGGGTCCGGGCGACGGTCTCCGCGTGGTGTCGGGCATACTCGCTGCCGAGGGGTTGGCGCACATCGAGGGCCCAGCCCAGTTCCCCGATCCACAGGCGGTGGCGTCCACCGTACTCCCGCACCAGGGACGTGGCCGCCAGCAGCTTGCCGCGCAGGTCATTGCCTTCGGGAGTGACGGAAACGCCCGAGGGACCGATGTTTCGCATCGGCGAGTAGGGGTGGATGGCCCAGATGTCAAAGGCATCCGCCGCCCGGCGGAAAACCCCCCGGGAAAAGGCGTAGCCGCCGCAGTCCCCGCCCGAAACCCCGGCGGCGAGAACACGGGCGTCCGGGTCCGCGCGCCGTACCGCGTCCGCGACCGCCCGGAGCACGTCGGCGTAGTAGGTGGCCCCTTCGAGGCCGGTCAGCCCGGCGGAGGAGGGGAAGACCAGGTCCGGCTCGTTCTCGACTTCCCAGTGGCGGGCGCGCCCGGCCATCGTCCGCACCATGGCGGCGGCATAGTCGCAGGCGTCCGCGACATCGCGGATGCGTCCGTCGGGCCCCTTGGCCCAATCCGGCATGAGCGTCAGCTGCAGGGTCTCCATCAGGCCGAAACCGAGATCGAGGTGCCCCCGAACCGAATCGGGATCGAAGGCAAGGTCCCCCTTGGTCTTCTCGATCCAGCGCCAGCCGCGGAAATGCCGTATCCAGCGGGCCCCGATGCGGGCCAGGGCCTCTGAGGGGATGCCGCCGCCCTGAATGCCGAAGAAGGCGTCGGGGTCGGGGGCAACGTCACCCGGCCCCGGCACGGTGACGAAGGCGACCTCGTCCTGCGCCGGCGCCATTCCCGCGCCGGCGTGGGTTTCCGCCCGGAGGCGCGCGTACCCGGGGAGGCGGGAAGCGGGTGCGAGGGAGACCGTGCGGGTGGTCGTGCTCGATGGCGGCAGGAGCAGGGGTTCGTCGAGGAGGCTGAGCGCTGGCCGGCCCTCCTCGAAGAGCGTCAGGCGCAGGGCGCCGTTCCACGCCGCATCCCCGTGGTTGCGCAGGCAGACCCATGCCGATTGGGGCGGAGACTCCCGTTCGTACACGGAGCCCGGCTCAGCCGGATCGAGGCGGAGCGCCACGGCCAGCGGCGCGGATGGCCGGAACTCCGTGGCCGGGCCGGCCTCGATCTGCATGGCGTCGAGCCAGAGATCCACCGCGGTATCCTTGGCCAGGACCGCATGGAACGAGCGGTCCACATCCTGCGCCGGGACGGTCATCTCGAAACGCTGCCATCCGGTCCCGACACGGAACGTCGCCCGGCGCATGATCGAGTAACGCAGATGCCAAAGGTCCACGGTCAGGCCCAGAGGGGCCGCGGCGCGGGCTTGGAAATGGAAGGTGTACTCGACCCCGGCCCGAATCACGCCGTAGACATTGGGACTGCGGACTTGCGGCACGCTCCCGGGGAGAAGGAGACTCCGCTCCCCGTGCACCGCGTCGTCCGCCCAGACGCAGTCGGCCCAATCCTCCACTCCCGTCTCGAAGGAGGCGTCGAAGGTCAGCAGATTCCCGCTCTGCGGGGGACGCTCGGTCATGGTCTTGGGCCCTGCCGCCGGGGCGCGAGCCTTGGCATCGAGTTCCCGGAGTTCCCGCGCCACCTGGTCCGGGGCGTCCGCGGGGTAGGTCCCCTGGCGTGGTTCGAGCCGGACGCCGTCCAGCCACAACTCCCCGATGCCGATCTCCTGGTGGTACACGAAGACGTTCAGACGTCGCGTCGTTGGCTTCAGGAATGCGGGAGGGATGGTCACACGGCATTCCTCCCAGCCGGCGCTGCCACCGCGGCGGAGCAGTTCCCCGTCTTCTGCTCCGGGCACCGCGACCCAACCCTGGGGCTCGATGCGGTCGCCCTTCTCCGTGCCCCACTGGAGAATGCGTGCCCGGGCACTCCCGGGAGGCATGCCGGAGCAGCGCACGGCAACGCGGAAGTCATAGGTGGCCCCCGGCAGGACAACCACCGAGGCGCTGGCCAGATAGCGCGTTCCCGAACCGCCGGGAACGGACATGCGGTAGCAGAAACCCCCTTCGTACGCATCCCCCTCGACAACGCCGCCCGGCTCGGGACGCCCCCGCCACTGCTCCCAACTCCACCCCGAAGCCCCCTCCTCGAAACCACCGTTGCGCAACGACAGGACGACCCCATCCCCCGCGCCGGCAACCAGGCAGCAGACACCCGGCAGAACCGCCCACACTGCCAGCCGAGCAACGTCCGCAAGAAGGCGCAAACGCATCGGACACCTCACTCCTGACTCCACACCCACCCAAGCCCTGACGGAAAAAACAGAAACCGGGCAGGCCGACACAACGTCGGACAACCGTAGGAACCGACGCCAATGTAGCCCATCGCAGGGCGGGACCACCCCGCCCGGGGACTGTTTTCCGGACACCGCCAAGGCTGCGGACGTTCGGAAAACGGTGCCCCGGCCGGGCATCGCGGGCTCCAGTGTGGGAGGCGGTCTCTCGCAGAACCTGAGCTTTGTCGAAGGTCGACCGGCG
>JAFGRS010000238.1 GCA_016935045.1 Lentisphaeria bacterium
GCCCGTGACCTTCATCGGCACGGTCGCCATGGTCACCGCCATCGCCCATGCCGCCGCCCCCGAACGCTACGCCCCCATGTCGTTCCACCTTCTGACCGGAGGCCTGATGCTGGGCGCCATCTTCATGGCGACGGACATGGTCACGTCCCCCATGAGCCGTGCGGGGGCCGCGCTCTTCGGCCTGGGCTGCGGTCTCATCACCTGCGTCATCCGGCTCTGGGGCAGCTACCCGGAGGGAGTCAGCTTCTCCATCTTGATCATGAATGCCCTGACGCCGCTGATCGACCGCTGCACGGCGTCACGCCCCTTCGGCAGCGGCAAGCCCAGGGAGGTCGCCTGATGCGGCAGACCGCAACACTGACCATCGGCTTGGGATTGACCTGCCTGCTGGCGGCCGGCGTCCTGGCCGTGGCCAACCTCGTCACCGAGGCCCCCCGACGCCGCGCCGAAGCCCGGGAACGCCTCAAGAGCCTCGAGGTCATCCTGCCGCGTTTCGCCAACGATCCCGTGGCCGATGCCAAGGGGTTTGCGCTGCGGGACCGTGACGGCAGGGACGGCGGTACGGTGATCTTCTACCCGGCCCGCGACGGCAGCGGCCCGGACGCCCGGCTCCTTGGCTTCGCGGCCGAGGCGGCCAGCGGCAAGGGGTTCGGCGGCGAGGTCCGCATCCTCGCCGGCATCGCCACGGACGGCACCGTCACCACGGTCCTGGTCACCTCCCACGCGGAAACCCCGGGACTCGGCACCAAGGTGACCGACCGCGCGCGCACCCGTTATATCTGGGAAGCGTTCCGTCCGCCGGCGGATGAGGGGCTGCCCCCGTCGAAGTACCTCGACCAATACTCGACCCGGCCGCTTGCGGCCCTGGCGTCGGCGGACTTCCGGGTCGTCGCCGAGGGCAGCCCGGGGAGCGAGAGCACCGTCGAGGCGATCACCGGCGCGACGGTCAGCAGTCGGGCCGTGGCCGATGCGGTCGCGCTGGTTGCCGCGGCCTTCGAGGCGCACCGCGGCGAACTCCTGGCGCCATAGGGCGACGACAGAGCGGGCGGCAGGACGGTGCCGTCTCGCGAGGAAGGACAGGGCGTCATGAATCTCTGGCAGGAATTCCGCAAGGGGATCTGGGACGAGAACCCGGTCCTGGTGCTGGTGCTGGGCATGTGCCCCACCCTGGCCGTCTCCAGCAGCGTGAAGAACGGTCTGGGCATGGGAGTCGCCACCCTCTTCGTGCTCCTCGGCAGCAACATGGTGATTTCGGTGGTGCGGAAGTCCATTCCCCGCAAGGTGCGCATTCCCTGCTACATCGTCGTCATCGCGACCTTCGTGACCATCGTGGACATGGTGATGAAGGCGTATGCCCCCCCGGAACTCAACAAGGCCCTCGGGATCTTCATCCCCCTGATCGTGGTGAACTGCATCGTGCTGGGCCGGGCCGAGGCCTTCGCCAGCAAGAACGGTCTGGCCGCATCGGCGATGGATGGTCTCGGTATGGGCCTGGGGTTCACCCTGGCCCTGATCGCCCTCGGGGGGGTGCGGGAGTTCCTGGGTCAGGGGACCCTGTTCGAGCTGCAGGTCATCCCCAACTGGCCCAATTTCATGCTCATGAAGTTTGCCCCCGGGGCCTTCATCGTGCTGGGGCTGTTCCTGGCGGGGATGAACAGGATCCAGATGCGCCGGGCCAGGAAGCAGGGGCGGACCTACGAGCCCCCCGAAGAGATGAGCTGCGCCCACTGCCGGATCTGCGACCTCGGCCGCGCCGAGTAGGACGGATTCCAGACCCGCCCCAGAGCATCGGTCCGCAGAGATCCTCCCACGCCCGCTCACAACACCGGCAGAACCGGACGACGCAGATGCCGCGATCCGAGCGGCATTCCCCTCCCGGGTAGGTCCCGCGAGCCGGGCGGGACTCTCTCCCGGATTGCGCCACTCGGCTCGTGGCGCCTACTTGGGGTCACCTCGTTTCCCGGTTCCGCCGGCGTTCTGAGCAGACGAGTAAAGACGTCTGAGGCACACCTCGCCTTCCGCCGGGCAAGGCGTGCGGAGCATTCCATCGCCCTACTGGGCCGAGACGGCGATGTCCGGGGCGGAGGTGTTGTGATCGCTGGCGGTCTGACGGTGGAAGAACCACTTCGGCCCTGCCAGCTCGTCCCACGAACCCAGGATCGGGAAGACCCCGCTGCGGGTGCCGATGCTGTCCACGTCCGCGTGCCCGTCGGCCACCCACATCGAGCGGAAGGTGGCGAAGGGATGAACGTCGGTAGCGTAGCCGACGGAGATCTTGACCACGGCCCGCTTCCGGTCGACCTTGAGTCTGAGGGCTGCCGTACCCCCCTGCCGATACGTGACCTGCCAGACTCCTTTCCGCACATCGACGTCGATGCGCTCGACGTCGGCGCAGGGGCGCTCCGCGACGGGCGCCGGTCCTACCAGAACAGAACTGCCATAGCAGCAGTCCGACCTTCCCTTCGGGGGATGCGGCTTGAGCCGGAGGTTGCCGTCCTGGTAGAGCACGGCGCACTCCGGCCACGAGGCCTCGTCCCGGATCTTGCAGGCCCACACCAGGAAGTGCCCCGGGCAGATGCCGCCTCCCGCCGTCACGGTCATCGCGTAGGGGCGCCACCAGCCCGGATCGCTGCACACGCGGAAGACGTTGACGCCGTCGTCGAAGATCGTGAAGGAGGTCACCGGTTTGGGCTCATCTTCCGCCATCCGGGCCAGGTCGCATCCGGAGAAATCCGGTTGGCAGTTGTCCGTCTCGAAGCCGTACCGGGGATGGCTTGCGGTGACTGTGACCTTGCGAACCTGCCGCGGCGCCGTCAGAGGCACGTTGACATTGTCCTCCTCGGCACAAGTCGTCGTGCTGCTGTGGTTGAGGGCAACGACCGGCGGTTTGCCCGCCCCTGCGGTGGAAGCCGCTCCAAGCCACAGCAAACCCGTGATCCAGGGCCACACCCGGCAGCGAAGGTCTGTCATGGAACCACCTGCAGCCAAAATCGCCGGGGGAACCGCCGTTGGGTCGTTGGGCCCATCGGCGCGCGCCCTCCGGGACAGTCTTTCCCTTTCATCATACACCGTATCCAGGACCATCCCAATCCCACCCGGCAAGGGAACCGCTGAGACTACCCGGGGAGGATTCGGGAACCGGCTCAGCAGGAGCCCTTCGACTGGGCTCAGGGCCTTGAGCCCCTTCGACCCGGCTCAGGGCCTTCGGCAAGGGGTGTGCGA
>JAFGRS010000239.1 GCA_016935045.1 Lentisphaeria bacterium
CCGCCGAGCCGTATCCCCATCCCCTGGAGGGCGAGGCTCCGCCGAGCCGTATCCCCATCCCCTGGAGGGCGAGGCTCCGCCGAGCCGGGTCTCGGGATGCCGCCCGGGGGCCGGGCGGCCTACCATCGAGAATCTGCCTGCGCCTGTCTGTCGTTCAGCGCAATTGGGTGATCGCCTGGCTGACCTGTTCGCGGAATCGGTTGACGACCCGTGTTTCGACCTGCGTGAACCCTGCCGTGCCTCCATCGGTCATGGTGCCGAGAATCGGGTCGGTGGCGAGGCAGTGCCGTTCGCTGTGCAGGAGTGTGGGTCGGGCCAGGAGGCAGAGCGTGAGGACGGCCGCCGCGAAGCCGGGGATCAGGGAGCGCGCCACCGAGCCCCAGTAGAGGCCGTACCGCGGAGACCCGGCAAGGAACCGCGCAAAGGTGACGATGGCCGTGAGAACCAGAAAGACCCCCAGCAGCACGGGAGCGAACAGAAGCCATCCCGGCGGCGGACTCGGGGAAGCGGGGACCACCCATGCGGCGAAGGTCAGAACGGCCGGGGCGGCCAGGACCACCAGCAATCCCCGCGCCGGGAAACGGGGCACCGCGATGCCGAGTTCCCGACAGCGGCGCGCCACTGCTCTGCCTCCCAACCAGGCAGGGAGAACCAGCAGAACCGCGACCAGCAGGCAGAACTCGGCGATCACCTTGTGACGCGCCGCCGCCACGGAGTAGGCCTGGCCGCTGACGGGCAGAATCGTCACCCAGAGAGCGAATACCGCCACCGGCAGGACGACGCTCGACAGCAGAAAGGACGCCGTCTGCCTCCATCCCGGAAGCAGCAGGACGGGGATGGCCGCTCCGCCCGCCGCGAAACGCCAGCGCAAGGCCACCAGGAGGCATGCCGCCATGGCCAGGAGCAGCAACCCGTTCACTGCCGCCAGAAGCGCCTCCATGATCACGACGTACTCCAACCGCCGGCTGACCGCGTAGTCCTGCCGCGACGGCCACTCCCCCACCGCCGGGAGAAGCGCCCGGGACAGGGCGCTGCCATAGAGCACCAGTTCCCGCTCCCGCTGCCGTTGCTCTTCCGGGTCGTCCTCCCCGGTACGCTGCCTGCGCCACTCCCGTCCGGGGGCGGCGAGCAGGGCCCCGTTGCCGCGAACGCGCTCGGCCTCCTCCGGCTGTCCCAGGCGTTCGTAGATCCGCGCCGCTTCCTCCGGAAACGCGTCCGCGACGGCGGTCACGACCAGCATGTCGACCAGTGTCCATGCGTCGCCGTTCAGATGGACCGCCAGGGCTTCCCATCCCTCGAGGAACGGCACGGCCTCTTCCGCGCGTCCCTCCCGGGCCAGGAGATCCCCATAGAGAACCGAGGCCCGGCCCAGCTGCCGCATGGAACCGAGGTCGGGCAGCAACACCCCCGCCGCGATGGCCGTACGCTGGATCTGCTGTACCAGTCGGCGCGGGGGACCCAGGGCACGGAGCTTCTCGGTCAGCATTTCCTGGCCGTAGCGCCGGAAGGAAGGCTTGCGCAAGCCTGCCACCATGTGGGCCATGGCCCGGTCGAGAAGAGCGCGGTCGTGGATCGTCCACGTCAGCTCCGGGGGTGGGGCGCCGGGCTTGCCGCCGGTTCTTCCCTTCGTTTCGATGCTGCAGGCGTCCCGCAGCAGGAGTGCGGCGCGCAGATAGTCGTAGCGCGCGTTGTCAGGGTCCACGGTCTCGGCTGCCGCCAGGTCCGCCAGCAGCTTCTCGCGCTGGTCCTCGGCGTCTGACCCCGCGCCGGCGGCAGGATTCGTGACCTTTGGAGCCACCTCGTGGGTCGACGGCGGTGACGGTGACGGTGGAGCCGAGGGCAACGCGGCAGGATTCGTGACCTTTGGAGCCACCTCGTGGGTGACGTAGTTGGCGTAGTAGCAGGCATTCCCGGGGTTCTCCTGCCACAACTCCGCGGGGGTACAGCGCAGCACCGGCGCGTCGGAGTCGACTCCGAGGAGGCGTTCGGCATGGCGCTGAAACCACCCCGGAAACGGTCCGGAGGGTCCCGACACCTTCCCCCCGAGCTGCCGCGACATGCTCATCGCCACCCCAAGCTGAAGATCACTGCATACCACCGCCGCCACCACGGCCCCCGGAACCGGCAGCCAACGCAGGCAGCGCCGGACCCGGGCCCGAAACACCAACCGCCCCCGATTCCCCGACTCCAGCTCCGCCGCCATCTCGACGGGCTCCCCAAAGGCCGCCGTCGCCTGAACCACCGATTCCTCGGCCGACATCCCCTCGCGCCGCAACGCCTCGGCCTTGTCTTCGAGGTGCCCCGCCAGCTCCTGCTCGACGTCCAGACGGAGTTCAGGATCGTCCCGAAGACCCGCCGTCACCGTGTCCAGGTATGCTCTGAAGCGATCGTTCATCTTCGCTCGCCTCCCGGTTGGCTGCCCATCTCGCCCAACCAGACACCCTCCCGCGTCCTACGTCGGCAGGGGATGCGCCAGAACCACGCTCACGGCCCGCGACAGGGAGTGCCATCCGGCCACCTGACGCGTCATCTCCGCCGCACCCCGATGCGTCAGCGCGTAGTACTTCCGGCGCCGCCCACCCGCGCTCTCCTCCCAGAAGCTCTGCACCAAGCCTTCCTGCTCCAGACGGTGCAGCCAGGGGTACAGCGTCCCCTCTTTCCACGCCAGCACGCCGTCCGTACGCTCGTTCACCACCTGGATCATCTCGTACCCGTACATCGCCTTCTCACTCAGCAACTTCAGAATGATCGGCAGGACCGTGCCCTTCATCATCTCCTGCGATACTGCCATCGCGCGTCTCCCGGCTGCCGAACCTCGATGCCCAATGCATCGGATTCCAAGGATATTGTATCATCGGAGGTCGAGGTATGCAAGGGGCCGATGCATAAAAATCCGAGGTATGGAAGAAGGGGGGTATCAAGCCGTGCCGGGGTCGCGGTCCCGCCTTCAGCCGCCCCAGCGGCGCCCTCGACGGCCGGAGTTCCCGGTACCGGCTGGCGCCCTCGACGGCCGATCCCCTTCCGGGATGGTGCGCGGCGGCGGGATCCCGGAAGATGCGATGGTGCTCATCTGCCTCTGCCGGGCAGGACTCCCTGCCAGGGCGAAGATCGGGTGGCGACGATATTCTCCGAGCCGCACTCCTCCTCGGGTCCATCCATCCCAAGGATCATGTCATGCAGGCCAGACGTGGGCACATTGGACGGGAGGCAAACCACGGGTTCTGGTATGGCTGTGGAGCCAAGACAAAGCCAGGAGCGGACCGTGACGTTCACGCATGGCGACGACATGCGGCCGCGGCGGAAGCGGGGGCCGCTACCGGGTTGTGGCGAGAGGCGCGTTCTTGTCGCCTCGGTTTTTCTGCTTTGGGCGCTGGTGCCGGTGTCCGCGGCCCCGTCTCCGCCCTACGCGCGCGGCCCAACGTGGTGGGAGACCGCGCGAGAAAACCGCTCGCGCCTTGCGGCGGCGCTGTGGGAGGCGGAAGCGGGGGAAGCCGATGCCAAGGCCACCTGGGACGCCTTCTGGCAGCGTCTGGCGGCGGATTTCCCGGGGTGTACGGCCGAGGGACTGGCGCTTTGCGGTCTGGGGCAAGGCTGCGGAGTTGGATCTGACGGCGGGACGCCATCGGCTGCGCTGGTCCAGCACCGGCCCCGAAGCCCCCGCCGAAGAGCAGCACCGCGTCCACCTCGACGGCTTTCTCCTCAGCGACCGGCCCGGCTTCGCTCTTGCCACGCTGCCCGACATCCCTCCCCTCGCTCCAGGCGAACACCGCATCCTGTTGGAAGCCGAGAACGAGTCCCTGCGGCAGGGCGGTGGGAGCCAGATGACCTTCATGACCTTCCCCCTGCGCGACAAGGGCAGCCAAGACCGCTTCTTCTTCACCCATGAATCCCCCCGCGCTGCCTGGCGGCAGCCGCGGCAGGCCGAGGTGGCCATGTTCCCGACGCAGGGCTGGTTCAGTGCCATCACCTACCTCGAGGGCATCGACCCCTGCGGCCTCTGCACCGATCGGAACGGCCGGCCCCAACCCCTGCTGCGCGGGCGCATCCGGGGCCGCGAGGCGCGCACCCCCATCACGGCGGACAACCGGTTCTGCCTCATGAACATCGAGGAGGAACTGGACGCGCCCGGGGAGTGGTCCCTGGACTACGGCAGCGGCCGCTCCACGATGTCCTCGAAGAAAGCGACGACGGCGGCCTCATCCACATCTGCACGGGGGCCCTCAACGGCACTGCCCCGGCCCTGATCCGGGGGAACCTGCTTCACGACGCCATCTCGTTCCGGCAGACCGAAACCTGGACCGGCAACCGCTTCGAATCCAATCTCATCTGTTGGACCGGGGAGAGAGGGGGAAGAGACGCCGGTCAGACAGGGGAAAAAAGGGGGCACCCCCAGGTGGCTCGGTCCCGGGGGTGCCTGGCTGAGGTGCCTCAGCCGGAGTGTTCCCCGCCCATGTCCTTCGCCCGCTTCTGCGTGGACCGCCTCTGACGGACCACGTACTGTCTCGCCGCTCTTGCCGTCGAACCATCCCAACCCTTGCACCGGGGTCCGACCGGGGCCACGGCCAGACCCGACTCGTCTTCACCTTGTTAATGGGCGGAAAGCAGACGCTTCTTACGCCGCCGGGAGAGATTCCGTCGAGTCCACGGGAGAACCAACAGGCACGCGCCGGCAGGCCAGACCTCGGCGGAGAAAGATCCTCCTGGCCCCGGGAGGGGTGTTTTCCGGCCGTGCGGGCGGGGCAGGGTGTCCGGAAAACGGGGGCGGCGGGGACGCGGCGGGAGGGGTGTTTTCCGGCCGTGCGGGCGGGGCAGGGTGTCCGGAAAACGGGGGTCAGTGGGATTTCAGGTCGGGGGGAGCTTACCGTCCACGAAGAGGAGATGCACCCGCCCGATGCGCAGGAGGTCTCCGGAGACCAGGCAGCGTCTTTCGACACGCTTGCCGTGGATGTAGATGCCGTTGCGCGAGCCGGCGTCGGTGACGGTCCAGAACTCGCCGTCGAAGGTCAGGTCGGCGTGGTGTCGGGACGCCTCCGTATCGTCGAGTACGATATCGAGTTCCGGCAGGCGTCCGATGCGGCATTGCGGCGGCCGCAGGGGCGCCCAGCGGGGTGGGAGGCCCACTTCGAGCACCAGCAGGCAGGGCTTGCCCGGCTCGGGGGGAGGTTTTCCCGCCAGCAGCCGTCGGGCCTGCCGAAGCGCCCGTGCCATGGCCTGTGGCGGCTCGGGGCTGTCCCCGGGCGCGCCGGTAGCGGGTGGTCGGGGGTGGTTGGTGTCCGGGTCAGGGTCCGTCATGGTCCAGTTCCCCCTCCAGCCACTCGACGGTGCGCCGCAACTGCGTCATCAGGCGGTGGCGGATCTGGTACAGGGCGTTGGGGGTCATGCCGAGTTCGGCGCACACATGCTCGGGGTCTCTGCCGGCGATAGCATAGGCGTGGAAGGCTGCGAAGGTCCGTTCCTCGACTTGTTCCCGGAGCCTCCGCAGGGCCGTCTGCAGCAGCTGTTCCTGCCATTCCTGCTCCCACGCCCGGTCCGGACGCCTGCCGTCGTCCTCGGCCCCCGCGGTCGCCGTCTCCGGCGCCGACTCCCCGTCCAGGGGCACATACCGTCTCTCCCGACGGAAGGCGCAGGAGACGCGGTGCCAGACCACCCGGCGCAGGAAGGCACGGAAGTTCCCTGCGCCCGGACGGTACTCGAAGCGCGGCATGATGGACATGAGGTCCACCAGCGTCTCCTGTACCACATCCCATGCCATCGCCTCCGAACAGCCCTGCCGGCGCGCGTACCGATGCACCATGGGCTGGTAGAAGGCGACGAAACGGGACCATGCATCCTCGTCGTTCACGTCCCGGATCCGTTCCAGAAGCGTGGCGCTGGTGGGCTCGGACACCCTCGGACCCTTTCCTTTCCGAACCCCGCGTGGTCCCGTGGCC
>JAFGRS010000240.1 GCA_016935045.1 Lentisphaeria bacterium
AACGTAGGGATGCTCGCGGTACGCTCGCGCTCCAGGGGGATGGAACGCTCGCGGCCGCGCGGGCATTCGCGGGTTTGACTGAGGCATGGCGTTCCTTGCGGGATTACCGTAGCAGCTCTTTCCCCTCGGGGCTATAGTCGATACCCGCAGGACAGGGCCGATTCGAGATCCGGCGAATCGGTTCCCGCCGCCACTGTCCTTGCGGCAGTGGAGCGCCGATTCGGGGTGAGGTGGGCACGGCCGGGCCCACTCCCTGCCCTCCGATCGGCGCTCCACCGGGACAAGCCCGGCGGCGGCGTTGGGATCGGGAACCGGCCCTGTCCGCAGGACGCTGCACCCGGTGCGGTCCCCGGGGCCGTCGGAGCAACCGGGGCCCCGGTGGTTGTTTCGTGCCATGGTGAAGAAACAGGCAGGCAAGGCACGGTTCGCCAAGGGACTGCTCGCCGGCGCGAGTGGGTTGGCGTCCCTCCTGATTGCCGAAGTTGCGGTCCGCGTCCTCGATCTGCCGCCCAGGCCCCTGGCGCCCCTCCCCATCCCCGGGTATCAGCTCTCGGCCAACCCCGTGATCGGCTTCGAGTACCGACCGAGCTACAGACCTGCGGACGAACCGGCCGATCCTTCACAGGAGGGCTTCGCCACCAACTCGGCGGGGTTCCGCGACGTCGATCACAGCGCAGCGAAGCCCGCGGGGACCCGCAGGATCGTCGTCCTCGGCGACTCCACCACGGCGGGTTGCGACGTGGCGGACCGCTCGGCGCTCTACACGACGCGGCTGGAGGAACTCCTCAACCGGAACCGCGGCGACCCGAACACCCGCTACGAGGTACTCAACTTCGGCGTGGGGGGATACCACACGCTGCAGGAGGTCGAGACCCTGCGGATCAAGGGCCTCAGGTACCAGCCTGACCTCGTCCTGCTGACCGTCTGCGTCAACGACTTCGACCTGCACTCCGACGGCGGCGTGGTGGAACGCCTGCGCCAGGTCAACCACATCTCGGTGCGGGGCGAGGGAACGGGGAGGACGTACCGGGCCCTGCTGCGCCATTCGCGCCTCGCCTTCATCCTCCACCACCGCCTGCGTTCCTCGCCCACGGAGTACCGGCAGTGGTATGCCGCCCATGTCCTGCGCGGGCAGTCCACGGTCCGTGCCGGGCTCGCGCTGCTCGCGGAACTCCAGCAGGAGCATGGCTTCGCCAGCCTGGTGGCGATCCTGCCGGAATTCTCCCTTGCCTTCCACGAGTACCCGGCCCACGACACCCACCGTCGTGTCTTCGAGGCCGCCGCCGGACTGCCGGGGATCCGGGTCGTGGACCTCCTCGAGTCCTTTGCGGCCGTGGATGACGACGCCTCGCGGTTCTCCAATGACTGCATCCACCTCAACGAACGCGGCCACGAGGTCATGGCGCAAACCCTCCTTCCCCTCGTCCGCCAAGCGCTGGCACCGGCTGGGGAGACACCGGGGTCAAACCTACCTTTTTAGGCTCATTTGCCATTCTCTCGGAGCCGTGCGCTGGCTCAGGTCAGAGCGCAGCGTTTCACTGCGGCGATGGGTCCCGGTGCTGCACGGGGTGAGGATTGTTGCCTGCCGCGGTTTGCCGCCGCCAATCCGGCACGGCGCCATCCGTTTTCTTTTCAGTGATCGTTCGCCGGCAAACGATGGGGATGACATAACGGCCTGACTTGGAGCGGCGCGCGTCCTCATCATGGCTCTTGCGTCCTCAATGTCCTCTCTGTCCTCGCGCGCCTGGGGAAGATCGAGAATACAGTGAAGGCAGCGCCGCCTGGAGGACAATGAGGACGGTGAGGACGACCGGCAATACGAGGACGGGCGGCGCAGAATGAAGCAGAATGAAATGGCGAGAAACAAGAACCGCCTGACGGCGAACCAGCGGCTTCTGCGGACCCCGCGGCACGGCGCGGGGCAGCAGAGCCTTGGCGTTAGGCAATTCTTTCCGGACCCTGGCCTCGAGGCCCCCGGTGGTGCGTGTGGCGAAACTCCCGTTGTCTGAACGAGTCTCCAAGACGGTACTGTGCATCGGTTTTGCGCCTGGCGCGGATTTCCTGTTTCGCCCTCGCCGCTGCGGGTTCCTCGACCCCTCATCGGGGGTGGCACGCACGAGGTCGCGAGGCAGGCCGGACCGCGTCCGCGTTCTTGCCGCGGCGGCGGTGGTGCTGGCGGCCGGAGCCGTTGCTGCCGAGACCATCGCGTGCCGCTCCTTCCGCTATGCGACGGAGACGCGGGGCATTGTGGTTGCCGAGGAGGGCATGACCATCACCTGCCCCTTGAACTGGCCCCAGATCACGTCCGTCGTTCCGGACGGCGCCTATGTGGAGAAGGGGGATGTTCTGACCGAATTCGACCGGGAGGGGATCGAGCGTGGTCTCGCCGAACTGCGGCGTCGCGAGCGGGAGGTCCGGAACGGCCTCGATCTTCGCCTGGTCCAGCTTGCCAATGGCGACCTGGACAGGCGCGACCAGCTTGCGGCCCTGCGGGACGACCGCGAAGTGCTGTGCGCGCAGCTCGAACGCTACCGGGCCCTGCCGGACCCCGATGATGTCGCCATTGCCTCGGGTCGCCTGCATATCGCCCGGATGGAATTCGAGGCCGCCGGCAAGGACTACGAGACGGCCCGGGGCCGGCATGCCCGGGGCATGATCTCCCCCGCGGAACTGGACCAGTACGAGCAGACCTTCCGTGAGCACGAAGCCCGGCTGGCCTATCGGGAGGGGCTTCTGGAATGTGCCTCGCGGCCGGCCCGGGAGGGACTCCTGCGACGTTTGGCGCTGCGGATTGCGAACCAGGATCTCGATATCCAGCGCACGGAGAACCTGGCGGAGGAGAGCGAACGGCTCAGCGCCATCGAGCGGCAGGACGCCGCGGCCAACGTCGAGTCCCTCGAACGGCGTATCCGTGAGCGCCAGGACGAACTCGAACGGACGGTCGTCCGGGCGCCCATCGCCGGGTTCGTGTCCTACCTGCCCCTCTTCCGCCAGCAGTCCGAGCGCACGGGCGAGAGGATGTGGAAGAACTTCGCCTACCTGCGCATCCCGGACCAGTCCACCCTCGTCTTCCGCGGCCAGGTCCCCGAGGCCCAGCGGCGCTACTTTCGGGAAGGGGACCCGGTCAGCGTGGAGGTGACGGCCCGCCCGGGCGAGACCGTGTCCGGCTCGATCCAGTCGTTCGGGGCGATGCCCCACGACCGGGGCGAGAAGGAGGAGGAGCAGTCGCAGCGCACCTCCGATTCAGGGATCATGGTCTACGACGTGACCGTGAAGCCCGACGTGATCCCCGACTGGTTGCGGGTGGGGATGACGGCGCAGATGCACCTGTCCGCCCGGGACAGCATCACGGGGCCCTCGGTTCCGGCGTCCTTCGTGCGCACACGCGGGGGCGAGAACTACCTTGCCTTCGACGGGGTATACCAGAAGGTGGACGGCATGCTGCTGGAGGGGTTCTTCGTACTGATGGATGCGTCTCTGACCGGACGTACGGTGGACTGGTCGGGGGTTTTCCCCGAGAACGCGCCGGTGTCGGGGGTCCCTGGCGAGGGCGCCGTGGACAATGGCGGCAGCAGGTTGCGGATTCCCGGCGAGATGATTCCGGCCGACACCCTCGACGTGGCCGTGGGCCGCGTCTACGGCTGGCAGAAGGTCTCCTGGCTGGTTGCGGAGGACACCCACGTGCAACAGGGCGACGAGGTGGCCCGGCTGGACACGGCCGATACCGACGAGCGGATCAAGGAACGGGAAACCGAACTGCTGCGCGCCGAGAACCAGCTCGAAACGGAGGCGGAACAGCTCAAACGCCGCAACAGCGAGAACACATTCGCCCTCTCGAAGGCACGGAACCTGCTGGCGATCGCCAGGCTCGACCAGGCGGAACTGCTCCTCGATCAGACCACCCCCGAACGAGTGACCGCGGCACTCAACGCCCGGCTGGCCGACATCCGGGTCGAGTTCCTGCGCCGCAGGCTCACCCGCACCCGCGCCATGCGCGAGGGTACCGTCTCGCCGCTCGAAATCGCGCGCCTGGAAAGGGACCTCCAGCGTGCCGAACTGCAGGCCGAGGCAGCCCGTCTGAGGCACGGGATCGCCACCCGGGGTCCCGAGGCCGCGGCTGTCTGCCGTGCCGAGATGCAGACCCTCGAGCAGGAACTCGAAGTCTCCACCCTGGAGAAGAAGTTGGCGACGGACGAGGCGCGCTACAACTACGGTCTTCGGCGTGCCGAACGTGAGGCGCGGCGGCAGCGGGAACGTCTGGACGACATGAAGCGGTACCGGGAGAACCTGGTGATCAAGGCCCCGCGGGCGGGCCTGGTACGCTACAGCAGGGTCTGGAACAGCGGCCTCTGGTCGAAGGTGGCCGTGGGCAGCTCGGCGGGGCACCACTCCGTGCTCATGTCCGTCGCGGATGTGGACCGGATGTTCGTGCGTCTCGAAGTGCCCGAGAAGCACTTTCCCCGTGTCGGCATCGGGATGACGGTGGGTGTGCGCATCCCCTCGTTGACGGACATCGAGCTGGAGGGAAAGGTCGAGGAGATCGAGTTCCTGTTCCAGCGCCGGCGAAAGAAGGACACCCAGAGCGGGCTCTATTCGTCCCACGAGGAGCTGGGCGAGACGGTCTTTTTCGTCCGTGTTGGCGTAGCCGAACAGCAGGGGGTCCCGTTCAAACCCGGTGCTCTTGCCGAGGTGGTTTTTCCCTTTGCCAAGTGAGAGAGGGCCTCCCGAGGCGGCGGACAGGTGCCATGGCCAGGCTGAAACCGATTCTGCTTCTGTTGCTGGTGACGTCTCTCGTCCCTTTGCGGGGGGACTGGCGTCGAGCGTTCACGCGCACACCCGCCGAGCGGTTCGAGGAGCACATGGTGCGCAGTGTGGCGGTGGGGCGGGTGCTGGTGGAGCGTGGCTGGGTGGTCAGTCTGGATTCGCAGCCGGTGATCATCGAGGCAAGCGGGGAGCTGGTCGAGGTGGCCCCGACCGGCACCCGTGTTCGCCAGGGGGACGTGGTGGTGCGGCTGGATGACGCGATGCTGCGCGAGGGACTGGCGGAGGAGGAGTTCGGTCTCTACGACGCCGAACAGGAACTGGCCTCGTACCAGGCCTCCTTTGACTATGTCACCACGCAGCAGGACAATCTCCTCGCCTCTCTCGAACGCCGGTTGGCCTGTGCCGGTCTGGACGAGGAGGAAGCCCGGCGGGGTCTGGGCCCCGAGCAGCGGCGGCTGCTCGCCATCGAGGTCGAGATGGCGCGTCTGGACCTGGCGGACGCGGAAGAGGAAGAGGCGCGCCAACGGCGGCTGTTCGAGAAGGGATTCATCTCCGCGGCCATGTTCGAGCCGTATCAGCGTCAGGTGGAGACACGCCGCGCGCACCTGGCCGAGGCCGAAGCGCGCAAGCGACTCGAAGAGAAGGGTGTGGAGGCGGAAGTGCTGCTCGAGATGCAGCGCCGTCGGGAGCGTATCGAGGCCCAGATTGCCCGTGGGGCGAAGGCCAAGGAACGCCGTCTCGACGAAGCCCGACGGCAGATCCAGGGGTCGGAGTACCACGTTGACCGCCACCGTCAGCAGAAGGCCGAACGCGAGGAGGAACTGAGCCGGACCGTGGCACGCGCTCCCCGGGACGGGATCGTGTCGGTGCGCCTGCAGTACTCCCGCAGCGGCGGCGGCTGGACCGAGTACCGTCCCGGGGTGCAGCGTTACCGGGGCGATCGTCTGGCGGACATCGTGGATGTGGGGCGGATGAGGGTGGAGTTGATGATTCACGAATCCGACCTCGACAGCGTCCGGGTCGGGCAACGGGCGCGGATTCGTCTGCCGGCCCATCCCGGCGTGGTCCTGGAGGGGGAGGTGACCCAGGTCGGCGGCGTGGGGCGGGACCGCACGGACGTGGCGCCTTCCGGGTACGAGTGGGGCCGTTCCGGGATCACCATGTTCAACGCCTCCGTTTCCGTCGAGGCTGGTGACATGGACCTGCGGCCCGGCATGTCTGCCATCGTCGAGCTGCAGGTGGAGAGCCCGGCCCGTCGTCTCGTCCTTCCCCGGCAGGCCGTGCGGCTCCACGAAAGCAGGTACCACGTTCTGCGGCGCCTGGGGGAGCGGGTCGTCGAGCACGCGGTTCAGGGGCAGGCGCTGGACGATCTTCATTTTGCCATCGACGAGGGCCTGACGGAGGGGGATGTGGTGCTCACGCCCGCCGTGGTGGGGGCGCCCCCGTGACCGACGGCGTGCTGATATCCATGCGCGGGATCCAGCGGTTCTACCGCATGGGGGAGCATGTGGTCCGGGCCCTGGACGGCATCGACCTGGAGATCGGTCGCGGCGAATTCGTCGTTCTGATGGGGAGTTCGGGTTCCGGCAAATCGACCCTGATGCATCTTCTGGGCTGCCTGGATGCTCCCAGCGCCGGGCGCGTGTTTCTCGGGGGCGAGGACGTTGCCGGCCTCCCGGATGGGCGGCTGTCGCAGGTGCGCGGGCGGCGTGTCGGCCTTGTCTTCCAGCAGTTCAACCTGCTCAACGACCTGAGTGTTCTCGAGAACATCGCCCTGGGCATGCTGTACAGCGGCGTCCACCGCGGGACCCGGCTCGAGCGCGCGCGCCTGTACGCGGAACGTCTCGGCCTGGGCGACCGCCTGACCCACCGGCCGTCCCAGCTCTCCGGCGGCCAGGCCCAGCGCGTCGCCATCGCCCGGGCCCTGGCCAACGAGCCCGACATCATCCTGGCCGACGAGCCCACCGGGAACCTGGACAGCCGGACCGGCGCCGAGATCATGGAGGTCCTCTACGACCTCCACCGCCGGGGCTACACCATCATCATGGTCACCCACGACCCGAGGTACGCCCGGGAGGGCACGCGGCGCATCGTGCTGCAGGACGGCCGCATCGTCGAGGATGCCCCCGGGCGGCGGCCAGTCTCGGTGGTCGATGCGGCCCTTCCCGGGCACCCGGAGCGGCGGGGGCGCGGCATGCGGCCGTGGGATCTGCTGCGCGTCGGCATCCGGGAAGGGCTCCTGGCCCACAAGATGCGCACTGCCCTGACCATGCTGGGCATCATCATTGCCGTGGCGGGAGTCATTGCCATGTCGTCGTTCTCCCTGGGCAGCAAGCGGAAGCAGGCTGACCAGATCCGGGCCCTGGGGGCGAACCTGATGCGGGTTGTGGACGCGCGCCTGGAAGGGGAGAAGCTCTCGGCGGCACGCGTCGGAGGGTCTCCGGGGTTGTCGCTTGCGGACCTCGAACTGCTGCGCCGTGACG
The DNA here is from genome assembly GCA_016935045.1 of Lentisphaeria bacterium. Classification (GTDB taxonomy): domain Bacteria; phylum Verrucomicrobiota; class Lentisphaeria; order Oligosphaerales; family JAFGRS01; genus JAFGRS01. The sequence continues at coordinate 7,248 of JAFGRS010000240.1, forward strand.
TACCGGGGATTGCCCGCAGTGCGGCGGCCCGGGAGATCCGGCTGAACGTTGTGGCGGAGTCCGCGCGGCCCCTGGCGCCGCGGATCCTGGGGGTCCAGGGCGACTACCTCGAAGTGAACAACCTGGCACTGGCCGAGGGCCGCTTCATCGATGCCTGGGACCAGGAGGGGAACGCCCGCGTGGCCGTCCTGGGACACGCCCTCGCAGAACGGCTGGGAACGGGGTCCCCCATCGGCCATGAACTCATCCTGGGCGGGAACCCCTACCGCGTCATCGGGCGCCTCGCCAACCGCAATCTCGACATTCAGGGCCTCGAAGCCACCGGCGCCACGGACGCGAACTACGATCTGCTCATTCCCCTCCGGACGCTGCTGAACCGTACCCGTGTCTTCGACATGCGCAGCCAGATCGACGAAATCCAGCTTCAACTCGAAGACGAGGACACGCTCATGGCGGCCGGTGTGGCCGTGCGCCGCCTGCTGCACGTAGCCCACGGAGGGCAGGAGGATTTCCAACTGGTCGTGCCTCTCGACCTGCTCAAGCAGAAACAACAGGCCCAGAAACTGCTGGACGTTCTGACCTTCTGCGTCTCCTCCGTGGCCCTGGTCGTGGGCGGCATCGGCATCATGAACATCATGCTCGCATCGGTCCGGGAGCGGATCCGCGAGATCGGCATTCGCCGGGCGGTGGGCGCCACGCGGCGGGACATCCTGCTGCAGTTTTTGACGGAGGCCATCGTCATCGCGGTGACCGGGGGTGTGGTGGGGATTGCGCTGGCGGTGGCGGTTGTTGCCGGCACCTGCCTGGCCTTCGAGCTTCCCATCGTGGTTTCTCCCGTCATGATTCTCGTTTCGGTGCTTGCTTCGACAGCTACGGGTCTGCTGTTCGGCCTGTATCCGGCCGCCCAGGCTGCCGCGGAGAGACCGGTGGAGGCCCTTCGCTATGAGTAGAATCGCGGTTGTGGCCTGCTTCTGCGCCCTCGTCATCGTCGGCGGGGAAACCCTCCTCGATATCGAAGAGTGCGTGCGCTACGGCCTGGAACACTCCCGCGAAATCGGCCGCCGCCGCCTGGCCTACGAAGGCCAACGCTTCACCACCCTGGTGCGACGCGGCAAGTTCCGCCCCGTCCTCTCCGCGGAGCTGACCCACACGGTGGACCCGGAGGACACCCGCGCCAGCGTCAGCGTCCGCGAGGAACTCCCCGCCGGCTTCTCGCTCCTGGGTGCGGTCCGGGCCACCGACTCGGGCACCGGCATGGACTCCGCGGAGGCTTCCTTCCGCGTCAGCAAGGTGCTTCTCGGCGGAGGCTCCTACGCCGAGTCCATGCTCGAAATCGACAACAGCCTGATCGACGAGATGATCCAGCTCAACCTGTTGCGCAAGTACCAACGCGAACTGGCCTTCCAGGTGCGGCGCGACTACTACCGCACCATCCGCAACACCATGACCTTGCGCATCAACGAGATGCGCGTCGAGCGGTCGAAGAAGAACCTGGAGCACGCCGAGGAGCGCATGCGGCCCCTGGATATTGCCAATGCCCGCATCGAGGTGCCTGACAACGAGTCGGCGGTGTTGCGGGCACTGCGCGAGATCGACTCCGCCCTGGACGAACTCAAGTCGTTGATCGGCATGGACGTGGCGGAGGAGTTGCGCATCCACACGGACTTTGCCTTCGAGATCCGGCCGCTGGACGTGCCGGCCGACATTGCCTTCGCCCAGGAGAACCACGAGGACATCCTCAACGAGATGCTGAGACGCCGGAAGATCGTGAATGAGATCCGGGTGCAGCGGGCCAGGAACTGGCCCAAGGTCAGCGTGCACGGTGAGGCGAGCCGCGACAGCGAAGCCGGCAGGGACCTGCGCGGCGACACCGATGCCTCGGTGGGCATGGCCCTGAGCTGGGAGATCGGTTCCGTCACCGAACGCAACCGCCACAGCAAACTCCTCAACGACCTGGAGAGCAAAGACATCGACATCGCCGACGCGCACCAGCAACGGGCCCGGTCGATCCGGGACCTGGCCCGGCGTCTGGAGGAGACGCTGCGCCAGATCGAGCTGCAGGAGCGCAAGATCGAGGTCGGCGCCTTCCGCGCCGGCCTCTACCGGGACCGCTGGGAGAATGGCGAGATCGACATCCTGGAGTACATCCGCAGTCAGAACGATCTCGAGAACAGCCGCATCCAGCAGATCAACTCGCGCACAACCTATATGGAACTGCTGGGGGAGTATGATTTCGCGGTCGGACGCTGAGGGGAGGCCCCCTTCCCACTGTCCCGGGCGGCGCGCCTTGGGCACGCCCCGGGATCACCATGGTCAGGTTTGGAGACGGCACCGGATTGCCCCGGGCGGGCGTTGACCGCTGGGGTCCACGGCAGCATAGTAGAGCGATCGGGACGGACGGCGCGGGACGGTCCCGCCGGCCGTCGGCAACGGACGTGACGGAGGAATCACACATGGCAGTCCCATTTCGGGTGGACCTGTCGGGCAGGACGGCGGTGGTGACGGGTGGCGGCGGCATCCTCTGCGGCTGCATGGCCAAGGCACTGGCGGAGTGCGGGGCCAGGGTTGCGGTGCTGGACCTGCGTGAGGAACAGGCCAAGGCGGTGGCGACGGAAATCCAGGCGGCCGGGGGTCAGGCCCTGGGCGTTCCCGCCAACGTCCTCGATCGCGCCAGCCTCGAAACGGCACTGCAGAGCGTGCGGGCCGCCTTCGGTCCGTGCCACATCCTCATCAACGGCGCCGGGGGCAACCACCCCCTGGGCACCACCTCCCGGGAACACCTCGACCCCGCCGATCTCGAAGGGCGCGAGGAAGGGTTCAAGACCTTCTACGACCTCGATCCGAAGGGCATCGAGTTCGTCTTCGGACTCAACTTCCTCGGGACCCTGCTGCCGACGCAGGTCTTCACCTGGGACATGGCCAGGGCGGGCTCCGGCAGCGTGGTCAACATCTCGAGCATGAATGCCCTCCGCCCGCTGACCAAGATCCCTGCCTACAGCGCCGCCAAGGCGGCCGTCAGCAACTTCACCCAGTGGTTGGCCGTGCACCTCAGCAAGGTTGGGATCCGGGTCAACGGCATCGCGCCCGGTTTCTTCCTCACCGACCAGAACCGCGGCCTCCTGACCCAGCCCGACGGCGCCATGACCGAACGCGGACGCACCATCCTCAGCCATACACCCATGGGACGGTACGGGAAGCCGGAGGACCTCCTCGGCGTGCTGCTCTGGCTCTGCAGCGACAGCGGCGCGGCCTTTGTCACGGGTACGGTGGTCCCGGTGGACGGCGGCTTCAGTGCCTTCAGCGGCGTCTGAGGGCTCGCAGACGGAAACACGATGACATTGGTGGGAGCGCCGGCGGAGGCAGCGTACACCCGGTGCTCTCGGAGGAACCCCGTCCATGACTGCCCCCGCCATGCGGCCCAGCCGCGTCCTGCGCAAACTCCGTGCGGGCCGGCCCGCGTTCTGCACCAAGACCAACTTCCGCGACCCCGCCATCGTCGACCTGATCGGCCGGATCGGGTTCGACTGCGTCTGGCTCTGCATGGAACACGTCCCCTGCGACTGGGAGGCCGTCGAGAACCAGATCCGCGCGGCCAAGGTCCACGACATGGACTGCCTCGTTCGCGTCGCCAAGGGCTGCTACTCGGACACCGTCCGCCCCCTCGAAGCCGACGCCACCGGAGTCATGGTCCCCCACCTCATGACGGCCGAGGAGGCCCGCCTCGTCGTCCGTACAACACGCTTCCACCCGCTCGGACGCCGGCCGGTGGACGGAGGCAACGCGGACGGCGCCTACTGCCTGCTGCCGGTGGAGGCCTACATGGCCGCGGCCAATCGGGAGCGCTTCGTGATCTGCCAGATCGAGGATCCCGAACCCATGGCCGAGCTGGACGCCATCGCCGCCGTGGACGGGATCGACATGCTGTTCTTCGGCCCGGGCGACTTCAGTCACGGCATCGGCAGACCGGGCCGCTATGACGACCCGGATGTCGTCGCTGCCCGGCGCGCCGTGGCGGCGGCCTGCCGGCGTCATGGCCGGTTCGCCGGGACGGTGGCTGGCGTGGAATCGGTGCCGCAGCTCCTCGAGGAGGGCTTCCTCTTCCTCAATGTCGGCAGCGACGTGGGGCACCTGGGAGCGGGCTTCGGCGCGACCCACCATGCCCTGCGGGCCTACGGTATCGAGGAATAGGGCCGCGGACCGCAGGCCCCGGGGCATGCCCCGGGGCATGTCCCGGGGACAAGGGGAACGTGCGCTTCCGGGCTCTCCGGCCTGGAGAAGGGGGATTTCCGCCGTGTCCCCGTGATGCGGGGGAAACCGCCGGGGACGGCGGGCTCCAGTGCCCGCGGGGGGGGCGTTTGCCCGGCGGCTCAGGATGTCTCCTCGTCGTTCTCTTCCGCCTGTCGCGGCGGGCCCGAGACCATGGGCACGAAGCGGACCCAGAGGTCGTCCCGCCGTTCGAGGCTCCCCCTGCCGCGGCTGACGACGACGAGGCGTTGCAGATCGGTGCCGACGGGCAGGACCATGCGGCCCCCGACGGCGAGCTGGTCGGCCAGGGCCGGGGGCACCTCGGGCGGACAGCAGGCCGCCAGGATCCGGTCGAAGGGCGCCTCCTCGGGCCAGCCCGCGTAGCCGTCATCGGTCCGGAGGCGCACCGATTCGTAGCGGCAGTCATCCAGGGCCGTCCGGGCGAAGCGGGAGAGTGCGGGGATACGCTCGACCGAGTAGACCTCGGCCCCCATAGCGGCCAGCACTGCCGCCTGGTAGCCGCATCCCGTGCCGATTTCGAGGACCCGGCTGCCGGGGTGCACATCGAGTTTCTCGATCATGTAGGCCACGATGTAGGGTTGCGAGATGGTCTGGCCGTAGCCGATGGGGCTCGGGTGGTCCCCATAGGCTCCCGCGTTCCGATAGGTGTCGGGGATGAAGCGGTGGCGGGGAACGCGGCGCATGGCTTCGAGGACCCGGTCGTCCCGGATGCCATAGCGGATCAGGCCGGCCAGCATCTGCTCCCGGGCCTCGCCCCAATCCTGCCGTAGTGCACTGCCTCTCACGGCGGGCACCCGGCCATGCAGTAGGCATCGACAAGACCGAACCGATCCACGTCCACCAGGCCGCGGTCGGTGAGCTTGAGGGCGGGAATGACCGCCAACGCCAGAAAGGACAACTGCATGAACGGGTCCCGCAGCGTACAGCCCAGGTCCCGGGCCAGGGCGTTGAGGGCTTCGAGGCTGTCGCAGACCGTGGCCGCATCCTGATCGCTCATCAGCCCGGCCACGGGCAACGGCAGGACAGCCTCGGCATCGGGACCCACCGCCGCCAGGCCGCCCCCGTGACGGGCCAACAGGTTCACTGCCCGGGAGAGGGAGTCGTCGTCGGCCCCCACGGCGATCACATTGTGGGCATCGTGGGCCACACTCGAAGCCAGGGCCCCGAGGCGCAAGCCGAATCCTCGCACCAGGGCGCCCGAGCGTCCGCCCCGGCCGCTGTAGCGCTCGACCACGACCAGTTTGAGGACATCCCTATCCGGTTCGGCGCGGACCTCGGCGCCCCGGGGGCCGGGGGTCCCCCTGACGGTCACCGTCACGAGCTGTCCGGGGATGATGCCGATGGCGGGGCGTTCCGTGCCTGCCGCAAGAAGGCGGAAGTCCCCGGCTGTCAGCTCGGGAAGGTCGAAGCGGTTCGGCCAGGGCTCTTCCCAGGCGGGGGGCTGCCAGAGGCACCGCCCCTCGCGAGCGACGCATTCCCCTCCCGCAAACACAAGATCGGGACGGAACTGCTCCAGGTCCGGGCACACCACCAGGTCGGCCCGGAACCCCGGCGCCACGGCGCCGCGGTCGCGGAGTCCATAGTGCCGTGCCGGGACCCGGGTCGCGCAGCGGATCGCGGTGATGGGGTCACAACCCAGTTCGACCGCCCGGCGCAGGATCGAGTTGATGTGGCCCCGGGCGCGCAGATCGGCCGGACTGCGGTCGTCGGTGCAGAGCATGCAGTTCTCGGCGGTCTCGGCCTCGAGCAGCGGCGCCAGGGCCTCGAGGTTCCGGGCCGTGCTGCCCTCGCGGATGATGATCTGCATGCCGCGCGCGATCTTCTCCCGCGCCTCCGCCAGGGACAGGCATTCGTGATCCGTGCGGATGCCCGCGGCCAGGTACGCATCCAGGTCGTTGCCGGTCAGCCGCGGCGCATGCCCGTCCACCAGCAGGCCCCGGCGCAGGGCCGCAGCGATTTTGGCCAGGGTTTCCTCGTCCCCCCGCAGCACGCTCGGCACGTTCATGACCTCGCCCAGGCCGAGGACGCCGGGCAGGCCGAGGACCCCATCCGTTTCTTCCGCGGAGAGGGTGGCCCCCGTGGTTTCGAGGTGCGTGGCCGGCACGCAGGAGGGTGCCATGAAACGGAAGCTGAGCGGTGTCCTCCTGGCTCGCAGGATCAGGAAGCGGATTCCGGCCACACCGAGAACGTTGGCGATTTCGTGGGGGTCCGCGATGACGGTTGTCGTGCCGAGACGCAGCAGCTCCGTCGCCCAGATGCCGGGTTCGAGCAATCCGGACTCGGGGTGGACATGGGCATCCACGAGCCCCGGCAGCAGGTAGCGGCCTTCGAGGTCGACGGTTTCCCGCGCGGCCCGGGTGCCGAAGCCGACGACGCAGCCTTCCGCCACACCCACGTCCAGCACCTCGATGCGGCGGGTGAACACATTGACCACCCGGGCATTCCGGAGCAGCAGATCGCAGGGGTGTTCTCCCCGGGCGCCGGCAATCATGGTCCGCAAGCGTTCGGTCTGCATCCGGGTGCGATTTCACTCCCATTCTGTCCGTCCGTCGCGCGGGCTCAGCGCGTGGCCCCGTAGGGATTGCCGGCCGGGTCATACCACTCGCGCAGGCGCCGTTCCAGATCTTGCCGGACGTGGCGGAGGGCGGGATCACCGACGCGGTTGTGATCTTCCCGCGGGTCCGTCTCGAGGTCGTACAGCTCGTGGCAGGAACCCCCTTCGTGATGCACGAACTTGAATCTCCGTGCGCGCACCATGTAGGAAGAGATCCGCCCACGCAGGTCGTATTCGCTGAACACGGCTTCGGCGCCGGGGGCGGCGGGGTCCCGGGCTGCGGCTGCGAAGGAGATGCCCTCCTGGAGCGCGGGAGCGCCCGGCAACGGCAGGCGTGCCGGTGTTCCCGGCGCCGCGGTGCCGCAGAGTTCGGCCAGTGTGGGCATGAGCCCCAGGAGGTTCACGAGGGCGGGCGAACAGCGTCCCTCCGGCAGTCTGCCCTGGTGGCTCAGGATGAGGGGCACCTTGACCGAGGGCTCGAACAGGCAGAACTTGCCGAGGAGCCCGTGCTGCCCCGTCATGTCGCCGTGGTCCGAGGTATAGATGACGAGGGTGTTCCGCAGCAGTCCGAGCCGTTCCACGCCGTCCAGGAGCACGCCGACGCAGTGGTCCACGAAGGCGAGATTGCCCCGGTATCCCGCCGCGTTGGCGCGCCACAGGAGCGGGTCGAGGTCCCGGGTCCGGCGGCAGCGGCGCTGGAGGTGTTCGGGGTAGCCCGAAAGGTCCTCTTCGAGAGGCAGTTCCATAGCTTCCACGGGGTACTGCTCGGCCCACTCCCGCGGCGGGAACAGGGGGGTATGCGGCTTCATGAAACTGGCCACCAGGAAGAAGCGCTGGTCGCGGTACCGTTCGAGGAACTTCACCGACTCCCGCGCCACGAACATATCGAGCTGGTCCCGGGCCGGTATCCGCGATGCCACGGAACGGAAATCGTGTTGCGTCACCTGTCCGCGCCAGGGGCTGCCGCGGCCGTCCCAGAGGTCGTACACATCCGGGAATCCGGCCCCGGTATCGAACATGGTGCGCAGGAAATGTTCGCGGTTGTGGGGGTTGCTGGCGATTTCGTCGGCGTAGTGCGCCACGGCGGGTCCCAGGTACATCAGCCAGTCGTTGATCCCGAGGCTGTATTCGAAGCCGTGTTTGTGCGCGTCACCGAAGTGCATCTTGCCGATCAGCGCGCTCAGGAAGCCGTGTTCGGAGAAGTGATGCGCCAGGGTGCGGTAGCGCCAGTCCAGGTGGTCCGTATCGTTGTTGATCGCCCCCGTGGTGTGGGCATACAGGCCGCTCAGCATCGCCATGCGCGACGCCACACAGACCGGGTACGGGCAGTAGGCATTCGCGAAGCGCACGCCACGGGCGGCGATGCGGTCCAGGTTCGGGGTGGGCACGGGGCTGTCGCCCGCGCAGCTCATCCAGTCGGCGCGGTGCTGATCGGTCATGATCAGCAGTACGTTGGGCAGGTCGCGATTGTCCGACATCGCACCACCTCTCTCGCGGCCCGGCCCCGCGGCAACGCCGACCCGCGCCGGGGAACCGTTCTACGGCTGCCGCGCGGCCCCCGGGTGCGCCGCCGGCGGCCCGCCGCGCCGCGCGCGGACGCGGGCCAGGGCCTCCCCGAGTTCCGTCGGCGTCACGTCGTCCACGCAGAGGTGGTCCCCGAGGTCCCGCAGCAGCACGAAGGTCACCCG
>JAFGRS010000241.1 GCA_016935045.1 Lentisphaeria bacterium
CGCCGCCATGCCGCGCCAGGAAGTCCACGACTCCCTGGGCCAGTTCGGCGGCATCCAACCCCCCCCGGGAGAAGGCGAAGAACCCATGGGCCCACCCGCGGGAGTCACCATCCGCAGGCAGCTGCCGAAGGTGGGCCGCAACGATCCCTGCCCCTGCGGCAGCGGCAAAAAGCACAAACACTGCTGCGGCCGCTGAACGCCCCACCCACCCGGAACACGGGACCTGCCGGACATGAGGATCGTCCTCGCATTCGACAGCTTCAAGGGGAGCCTGACGGCCGCCGAAGCCTGTTCCATCGCGGCCGAAACGCTGCTGGCGCTGCTGCCCGCCGCCAAGGTGCAGTCGGTGCCCATGGCAGACGGCGGGGAAGGGACCGCCGAGGCCCTGGTGACGGCTGCGGGGGGGTGCCTGGTGCCTGTGTCGGGTGTTGCCGGGCCCCTCCCCGGGCAGAGGCTCACCGCGGCCTATGGGTGGTTGCCGAACACCCGCACCGCCGTCGTCGAAATGGCCCGGGCGAGCGGTCTGCCCCTGGTCCCCGAACCCCTGCGGAATCCGCTGCGGACAACCACCCTGGGTACGGGGGAACTCATCGAACATGCCCTGCGCCACGGAGCCCTGCGACTGCTCCTGACGCTGGGGGGCAGCGCCACGGTGGACGGCGGCACGGGCGCAGCCAGCGCCCGGGGCTGGCACTTCTTCGACCGGCATGGCAAGCCCGTCCGACCGGGGGGCGAAGGCCTCTGCCACATCGCCCGGATCGCGCCGCCGGATGCCCCGCCCCGTACGGCGCAGGTCGAAGCCCTCTGCGACGTGAACAGCCCCCTGCTGGGACGGCGCGGCGCCGCGGCGGTCTATGGTCCGCAGAAGGGCGCCACGCCGGAGATGGTGCTGCGCCTCGAGGAGGGCCTCGCCAACCTGGCCCGGTGCATCCTCGAGAGTCTCGGCACCGATGTCGCCGCCCTGCCGGGGGCCGGAGCGGCCGGGGGCCTGGGAGCGGGCGCCGTGGCCTTCTTCGGCGCCTCCCTGGTGCCAGGGGCGGTGGCGGTGGCGCGGACGGCCGGACTGCCGGAGGCCCTCCGGGCCGCCGACTGGGTCGTCACCGGGGAAGGCTGCCTCGACGCCCAATCCCTCCAGGGAAAGGTCCTCACGGAAGTCCTGCGTCTGGCGGGCCGTGCCGGCTGCCGTGTCGCCGTGGTCAGCGGCAGGGTCCTGCTGGACGCGGCACAGTGCCTCGCCGCGGGCATCGCCGAGTGCGAAGCCTGTGCCCCGGACGCCACGGACATCGCCACGGCCATGGAGAACGCGCCCCGTCTCCTCGCCCGGGCCTGCGGACGCCTGGCGCCGCGACTCGCCTCGCCCCATGCTCCCCCGCGGATCACCCCGTAGGCCGCCCCATGCACCGGATATTCCCCACCCCGGCAAGGCCGTGGCGGCGGAATATCCGCTATGGCCGGCGTCAGGTCTTGCCCTTCTCGCCGGCCGCCATCCTCTGCTTGTGCCTGGAGAGTTCCAGCTCCAGGTCGACCCATACGGGCTATCGGGGTCGGACCTTCACAACGTTTTGTTCAGCAGGGAGTTGTCGCACAAACAAGGGCGGTTCGGAGGCTTACAGGCCCATTTCCGGGGTGAAATCGGCACTGTAAGGGCCGATGCCTTGCGAAACGGCACACCCGTACGGGTCTTTGGCACCGTCGAGCGCAGAAGAGGACCTGCGCCAAGTCTGTTCTGGCCCTCAAATGGAGCTTCTAAGCCTCGGAAACCGCAGCCTGTCAACAGCATTCGCTTGCCATTGAATTGGTTACGCAGGTCCGACCCAAGAGAACCCAAGAGACACAGTTGGGAACGTGGCGCTACGCGCAACTCAGGACCATGGACCATGGACCATGGACCATGGACCGCAGACGCGGAGCAATCCCGGAGGGATTCCAGGGCCGATAGGCCTGTTCCTCAGGGCGACCGCCGTTTTGCAGGTGAGTTCACTTGCCGTTCAACCATCCAAGCACGGACAAACGGTTCCGGCGCTCGGAACAAGTCCATGGTCCATGGTCCATGGTCCTTGCAGCGCAATGAGATATGTAGCATTCCCGAGACGTGGTGGTAGGGAAAGGATGCGGCCGGGGTGGTCAGCCGTCCACGCGCTTCATGCGCTTGTTGAGTTCTTTGTCGTCGCCGGTGGCCAGGGCGTAGAACACGCATTTGCGGGGCTTGTCGCAGCAGCAGGCGAGGATATGGTTCAGGTCGGCGTAGCGGTAGGGCTGCATGTAGCCGTCGCGCTGCGCGACTTGCTTGCCGTAGGTCCGTGTGGCCCCGCAATCCACGGCGATCCCTTCATACTCCGCTTCCAGGTTGCCGTCGAGCCCGGTGCGGGTCGTCATGATCTTCTTCACCTCGATGTGCGGGGTGAACTTGCAGACGCTGTGCTGGATGCACTCATCGACCAGGTGGGACTGATCCAGTCGCGCGGCCCATTCCGGGAGTTCACAGGGGCGCCCCTCGTAGACCTGTTTCGCGATCTTCTTCGGCTCCGAGGGCTTCGATCTCGCGCTCCGGACCGGGGCCTTCTGTTTCCCAAACAGCCTGTCGAGCAGTCCCATGTGCCTGCGGGTCCTTCCTGATTTGGCGGAGCGCGCACCAACGGCCGGTCGTGCGGGCGGCCCCGCGGGGGCAGAAGCCTACCGTACAGCCAGACAAGCGGTCCACGCAGTTCCTGCGTCGCCTAGTATACCATCCGTGCCGGGTTGCGCAAGCCGTTCCGTGCCTCTGTCTACCGCGCGCTCGGTCGCGCGCGCGGCCGGGATGGGCTGGGCAGCGGTCTGGGCCGCCTCCGTCCGCTCCGCGGCTCAACGTGTCTCGATGTAGCGGATGATCTCCGCCTGGCTGTGGGAGGCGGGGCAACCGGGGCAGAGGACGCCGCTGCCCCGGAGTGCGAGTTCCGCGTTGTGTACACGGGTCTCTCTGCCCGCTTCATCGTAGACGAACGTGCCGTTCCAGCTATGATCGATCAGGTAGAACGCGTCCCCCCGCATCTCGACGTGGGCGTGACGGCGCGATGCTGTGGTGAGGTCCATCAGGATGTCATTGCCCTCTTCGCGGCCGATCGACACGTAGGATTCCGCGGAGTCCACGATGGCGATCACGGCACCCCGGATCAGGCAGAGCCGCGGCACTCTACCCTCGGATGCCACCGCAGCCGGGAGCATGGCCTCCGGCCGCGGCCCTTTGCCCCGATCCGCCAAGCCCTCCCCGTTGCCGCCCAGGTCCAACCGCATGGTTCGGGTGCCGAACTCCCGGGCCCGATCCAGAGTCTCCTGCGCCGCACGCTCCGGTGTGCGCCCTCCGAGAGCCTCCTCGGAACGCACCAGCGACACCCCCCCCACCGCAGTCACCCAGTCCCGAACGATCTCGACGGCGTGCAGCAGCAGACGCTCCTCCGGGCTGAGGGCCTCCGTCGCAACCCCTGTCACCAGGATCTGCCCGGGCAAGGCCGTAGCAACCAGACGCGCACAGGCCGAGACCGCCTCGCCGTAGACACTCCGCCCGGTGACGGAGACCTCACCCCAATGGAGTCCGATGCGGACCTGAGGCTGCACCCCCGCAATCCGGCTCTCGTCCGTGAGCTTGCGCATGGCCCGGGCGGCTGCCAGGGCGGCAGGCGGTCCCTCGAAACACGACAGCATGGTGTTGCCGACGCAACGGATCTCCTTGCCCCCGTGAACCGAACGCACCCTCCCCAGCATCTCGACCACGGCCGCCACGAAGTCCGTGGCGGCTTCGTTGCCGTCCCGTTCCCGAAGCGCGAGTGCGGCCGGGATATCCAGGAACAGCAGGGCAAGGCAGTGTGTAGTCTGCGGCATGGTCTGGGATCCCGAGACGGGACCTGCGGCCTGACGGCATCAGCTCTGGCTGCCGGAGAAGATGTCGGCGGTTTCCTTGAGCACGAAGTTCCGGTCCACCGAGGGGTCTCCTTCGGCTCCCCGGGACTTGATGGACTCGAAGATGCCCCGGATCGCGTCCACCGCCGCCGGCGTGTACAGCTTCACCAGCCCCACCCGATTCTCGCCCGAGAACATCACCACCAGGAGAATCTCTTCGGTTGCCGCCGCCATCAGGATGCTGCGCTTCACTCCCTGGTGCAGCACCGTACTGAATTCATCCTCCCCGAGGATGCGCGCCAGCTCCCGGGTCGCCGCGAACACCCCCGCCCCCAGGGCAGAGATCAGGAGCGGGTCCTGACGGTTGACGTTCTCGTGCGCCAGTACGTGCCCGGCACCGTCGCAGACCAGACAGCTGTCGGCCTCCGACTGATCCAGCAACTCGATCAGGACCCGACGGAGACGGTTCACATCGCGCCGTGTCAGCTCGAATGTTCTGTCCATGGATTCCATAGCGCGCACACCACCTGTTTTGCAGCGTCTCCACGGAGCCCCGGCGGCAAACGCCCGGCTCCCGGAAGACGACGGACACTCTACACCAACTGGAGGTCCTTTTGCCCCGCCGCCCCGGAACGACGGGAATCCCGGACGAAGCGGTGCAGCACCAGACGCGCGATCATGTTCAGGGTCTCGAACACACCGCTGCCGGTCGTTGCCACCGAGGTGAAACCCGGGCGCCGCTTGCCGCGGTTGTTGAGCAGGAACTCGAGGTAGTGGACGGGGGCGACAGCGGGCAAGTCGCGCTTGTTGTACTGCAACACATAGGGAATGTCGTCCAGCCGCTTGTTCTGCAGCCCCAGGTTGTCCTCGAGGTTGCGCATGCTCTCGACGTTGGCGGCCATCTCGCTCCACTGGCTGTCCGCCACGAAGACAACCCCGTCCACACCGCGCAACACGATGGCCCGGGTGGTGTTGTACATGACCTGACCGGGCACGGTGTACATCTGGAAGCGCGTGGTGAAGCCCTGGATGACATCCGCCACGAGAGGCATGAAGTCGAAGAACAGCGTCCGGTCCTTGACGGTGTCCAGCGAGGTCAGGTCCCCCTTGTGATCCGACTTGATCATTTTGTGGATCACTTCGAGGTTCGTGGTCTTGCCGCAGCGGGCCGGACCGTAATAGACAATCTTGAGCTGGATCTCGCGCGTTTCCTGGTTCACAAACGCCATGTGTTCGGCCTCCGTTGGACTCCCTGTCCCCGGGCGCAGTCTGCCACGCGGGAACCGGAAAGGCGGCCATGCCCGTTCCCTGACCTCCACATCCTGTCCGCATGGCCGGGCGGAGCGGCCGGGTGCCGGAAGCCGGGCGTCTGGACACCGCGAATCCCGGGAGCAACCCTTGGCTCAACCGTCTGCACGGCTAGAAGTGTCGGCTGGAAATGGTGGGATTTCAAGTCACTTTGTGTTGAATATTGCATGGTCTATGGATTGCAGAGGACGGCACACCGTGTACGGTGTCAGTCAGGCGTCGCATCCGCACCGCGGCACGGCGCCGAGGAGGAGTGCACGGAATCGCCGGGGCAAGCACAGGGTGGAACCATGAGCCTGGCCAAGCGTCTGTTCGGGAAGTTCATCGCCAAGAAGGAACAGCCTGCGGCGGCGCCTCCGCCCGAGGCCGACGAGGGGAGCCGGAAAGTTGTGCGTCCGCCGGCGCCCCGGACGTCGTCCGCAGCGCCTCCGGTGCGTGTCCCGGAGGGCGGATCGGTTGTGCCCATTGCCGGCAAGGACCGCTCCGCGAGTCAGACGTTTCAGATTTCCGCTCCGAAAGTCAAGCTTCCGGCCGAAGCCGCCGCGCCTGCGGCCCCCGAGGGGGGCGTCCGGCGACGTGTCGTCTCCCTGAAGACCGGTCCCGGCGCCGAGCCTCCCGCCGAGGGAGCGGCCGCCCCGTCGGAGGGTGCCCCGCCGCCTGCTGCGGCCGATCCCCTGCGCCGCAGCCAGACGATTCGGGTCTCCCCGCCGGTCCCGGTGGAGAGCGGGTCCCGGACGGCGGAGGCCGCCGAGCCGTCCCTGCACGCGGCCGCGGAGACCCTCGATTCCGACTCCACCATTGCCTCTTCCGTGCGCCACAGCCAGACCATTCGTGTATCCCAGCAAGCGGTTGCCGCCGGGGCCCCCGCCGAAGCCGCTCCCGAGGCGAAAGCGGCGCCCGAAGGGCCGCCCGCCGCGACGCCTCCGGTTGCCCGGGCCGACCAGGTTCTGTTGCCTGCCGGGGTCGTCCTGAAGTCCTGGCCGGAACCCTTGCGGGGGCCCATGTGGCGGACGGACACGGAGCCGGGTGGCTGGGTGTTGCTGGACAAGTCCCTTCTTCTGAGGCAGTTGCAGTCGGGCCGCGTGGTGGTGCAGGCACGGGATGTCGCCGGCCAGCTTCCGCGCGGTTGGAGTGCTCCGGAGCCGGAGGGGGAAGTGGAGCTGGACCTGGCGCGGGTGGTCGAGGCCATGCCTGCCGAGATGCTGCGTGGGGCCGAGGAGGAAGACCAGGACGTTGCCGCGGCCGAAGCCCTCGGTACGCTCTTCCGCAAGGCCGGGGAAGCCGAACCGCCCCCGAAAGCGGTGCGCGAGGCGCCACCCGCCGCGGCGGCCGGGATGCCCCCTGCCGCTGCCCCCGCTCCCGCGAAACAGGCCGAGGAAGCCGACGACGAAGTCGAGCTGCCGGCCAACATCCTGATCCACTCCCTCCCGCCCGAGATGCGAGGCCCCGCCTGGCGGTCGGAAGGGACCCCGGGAGTGAGCATGCGCGTGGACCGCGCCTCCCTGCTCAAGCAGCTGGCCAAGGGACGCGTCGTGGTAGACGCCATCGACATCGGCCTGCAGCTTCCCGACGGCTGGGTCGCGGAGAATGCCGAAGGGGACATCCTTCTGGACCTGGCCTCAGTGGTCGCGGCGATCCCCGAAGGCCTCATGCAGGCCGACGGCGAGATGCTCCAGGAGGTGGTCGAATCGGCCGGGCTGGGCCAGTTGTTCACTCCCCATGGGGCCGAGAAGCCCGAGGCAGCCGAGCCGGCAGCCGAAACGGCGCCGCCGCCGGCCCGGGTCCGCCTGCCGTTTCGAGCCGTCCTGAGCATGCTTCCCGAGGCCCTGCGCGGCCCGGCCTGGCGCAGCGGTGCCTTCCCCGAGGGCAGCTTCGAGATGCCCCAGGACGCCGTTGTCGAACAACTGGCGAAGGGGGAAGTCTCGGTGGACGTCGCCGAAATCGCGGCGGCGATTCCTGACGGCTGGATCGCGTCCGACGTCACGGGGGCCCTGCCCCTCGATCTTTCGGAGGTTGTCCGTGCCATCCCCGACGCCCTGTTGACGGTGGAGGGCGACATGGCGGAGGATGTCGTGGCTGCCGAGTCCCTCGGTGTCCTCTTCTCGGCGGAGGGACCAGCGGCCGCGGGCCCCGTCGCCGTGGAGGCCGCGGCGCAGCCCGCGGCGCCGGCCGCCGAAGAGCAGCCCCCGCTCGAGCCGGAAGGGGAGGCCGTTGCGCCGCCGCTCCCCGCGCCCGCGGGGGCAGCGGCCCCGGGACCCGCGTCTCCGGCGCTGCGTTCGAAGCTGGAACAGCCTTTCCTGCTGGAAGAGGTGGAAGCCGCCGCCGAGGAGGAGGTGGAAGTCGGGGCGGCGGTGGGACCCGAGGGCGAGTGGGATGGGGTGGAACCATCGATGGAGATGGCACCCCTCGGGGTCAACATCAACCTTGCCGGCCGTGCCCAGCTCATGCAGTTGCGCAGCGTCGGTGAGGTCCGTGCCGGCGAGATCGTGGCCTACCGCGATGCGCATGGCCCGTTCCGGAGCATCTACGATCTGGCCGGCATTCCCGGCATCGGGCCCGCCTCCTTCCGCCTGATGACCGGGTTCCCGTTCCACTCCCGCGCCAACCGACACGCCATCCTCGAAGGCCTCCTTGACCTCACCGACGATGGGTCCCCCCTGCTGGCGCGGGTGGTGCGCGGGATGCGCGCCGAGTTCGGCGCCACGGGCTGCCTTCTCACCAGCCGGGAGGGCATCCCCCTGGCGGTGGACGGAGACATGCCGGAGGCGACGAAGTACGCCGCTCTGGGGAGCCGCTACTTCTTCCGCACGCGGCGTCACCTGCAGCGCTTCGTGGAACACGCCTCGGACTGCATCATCCTGCCCGGCAGCAAGCCGCCTCTGCTGCTGCTCTCCCGCGACGACACCGTCGTCATCATCACTCTCTCGGGCAGCACCGTCTCCCAGCGCAGGCTGGACCGTATGCGCCGGGCCATGCGGGAGATCGCCTGGCTACTGAGTCGCCGCGCCGTGGTCGTGGGGCTCTGACCGCCGCTGCGCCCAAACGGCCGCCCGGGCACGGCGCCCGGGGCCCTGAAGAAACACTATGACCGACACCCCCAAGACGACCGGCAACACCGCGTGGACCTGGGACGAAGGCGAGTTGCGCCGCCTGAGGGCCGTTTTCCGTACCGAACTGCAAGCGTTCCTCCGGGTCACCGAGAAGGCCCCCGACGCGGTGGATGATGCCTACCGGGCCAGAGTCGCGGCCCTGCTGGACCGGATGGAGCAGGCCGCGGCCGAACTGGACGTCTGCGCCGCCAACTGCCACTCCCTGGCCCGCAGCCTACGGGCCTGGGTGCAGGGGGACGACACCCATGTGGTCGTCCCGGAGGGTTCCGTGCGGCTCCGGAGCGCCCTGGGGCAAGAGGTCATGCTGACGCGGACGACCATCGCCCAACTCGCGGGGAAACCGGTTCGCCTCGAATACATCGACGGCGCCAATGCCATCGTGCAGACGGGTGGCGAGTATTGGGGAACGCCCTGGGACCGGGTCGTCGTGATGCCCGACGCGGAGGATCGGGCCTATGCCAACACACACAGGAACGTGAACCGTCACATCGATGCCGTATTCCGCTGCCACCTTCGCAGCGGCGAACTCAGCAACGCGGTCCAGTTCCTCACCATGACCCGGCGCCATGGCATACTCCACGTGCATTTCCCGGGCGGCCGCGAGGAAGGCGCCATCGTCTGCGATGACGGACGCGTAGTCCACGCGGCGTTCCGGGACACCGAGGGGATCGAGGCCTTCGCCCGGATGATGCGCATGGGGGAGGCCGAGGCCTGGTTCGACAGCACGTCGCGTATCGATCCGGAACGGCACACAGTGTCCTTGTCCACCGACCAACTCCTCATCGAGGCCGCGGTCAAGGCGGACGAGTTCAAGGAATAAGCCGAGCTGGATCGCCCCCCCCCGAGTCGGCCGAACGGTCAGCCACGGGCAGCCGTTGTCCTCCGCAGCCCGTCAGGGCTCGCCCCGCCCCCGGGGAGTCCCCTACCCCGCCATCCAGTACAGCAGGGCTTCGCATCCCGGCTCCTCCTGGGGACAGCCAGGACAGATCGCCCCCGACTCCCACAGGCGCGCCTCCCCTTGCCGGACGAAGTACTCCTCCCCCTTCTCGTCATAGATGAACGTCCCGTTGGCGCTCTGGTCCGCGATCACGAACAGCCCGTCACGAAAGGACACCTCGGCGTGGTGCCTCGAAGCCGTGCTGATCTGCAGGACCACATCGTTGTCGGGTTCCCTGCCGATGCGCACGATGTGGGTGGCATCCACCACGAGCACCTTCTCGCGCCAGATCAGGCAGAGCTTGGCATCGGGAGGCAGGGGCGGTCGTGCCGCCGTGGTCTGGGGCGGTTCCGCCGGCTGCAGGGGTCTGGTCTCGCAGCGTGCCTGGGCCCCGTCCATGGTGGCGTCGATCTCGCGCAGCTTGACATGCCGCACGGCGATGCCCTTGGTGGTGAAGCGGACGCGCTGCTGGGAACTGTGCCGCGTCTTGCGCTTGCTGCGGGCGGGGTCGCCGGACTCTTCCGCGGAGGGGGTCTCGTTGGCTTCGGCGTGCGCCCCGTTGCCGTCCGGCCGCCACTGGATCTCGTACAACGCCAGGTTCAGCCTGTCGGCCGCGTCTCCCTCGAGGGGGACGAACAGGTCCAGGAGCCTCTCGCCGGCCTGCTCCTTGACCTCGGCAGTCGCCACCACGCAACCCGGTTTGGCCAGGGTGATCATGCGAGCCGCCGTCGTGACCACTTCACCCGAGTAGTTTCCCCCACGGATCTGGACCGTCCCCGTGTGCAGCCCCATGCGGATGCTCACGCCTTCCGCCGCCAGGCCGCTGCTCACCATGGCCTTCTGCATGCCGGCGGCAGCATCCACCGCGTCCCCCGCGTCGACGAAGGAACACAGAAGGGTCCCGCCAATGGAGCGCACCAGGTTGCCCGCATACTTGCGCCGGACGTCGCCCAGCAGGTTCAGGCAGCGTTGCTGGCAGTCACGGGCTTCCGCCTCCCCCCGTGCCTCGCGGATGGTACCCACGCTGGGGATATCCACGAACATCAGAGTCATGTTCTGTGTCTGGAGTTCGGGCATCGATCCCTCTGATCCTGTGTCCGCCCTGGAAGGGCAAACACCGACAACCCTCAAGGCTCCCTGCCATCATCCTGGATGCCGCCCCATCCCCCCGGTGCCGGCCGCCGCGGCCCGGCCGTTCCGCTCCGAAAGGATGTGCAGACACACCGCACCCGGCGGGAAGCCAGGTCCTCTCGCTCGCGCACGTCTCTGTCTTGGCCAAGATCGCCGACGTGCCGGACATTCCTCACACTGTACCGGCACTGCATGGCCCTGTCAACTGCATACGCCGTCATCTGCCGGCGCATATGGCCCCTCCCTGCGCCCGCCGGTACTGAGCGGCGAGACGCACCGCAGCCCCCCCGCGGCCTCGGCGCGGCGCCGACCGAACTCCCGCGGCGCCCCGGCATCGGGATGGGTGCCGTCGCCGGGCACCGCGACGGCACGGCTATTGGTACGTGATGGACGTGAGGCCCTTGAGCCCCTTGCGCAGGAACTCGACCTCGGTGACGTGCTCGGGAATGCTGAGTTTCTCGAGGGTCGGGCATTCCAGCAGGGGGCGCAGGTCCCGGGTCCCCTTGCACCACCGCAGATGCAGCGCCCGCAGCGGCATGCCGCGGAGCGCTTCGAGATCGGTGACGGCCGTGCCAGACAGGTTGAGCCCCACCAGGGGCACGCCCTGGAGCGCGGTGATGTCCCGCAGGCCCTTGTTGTGGGCCAGGTTCAGGTCGACGAGGCGTCGTCCCGCGTCGATCTGGTATTCGACCTTGAGTCCCCCCTCGATCCCGTTCCCCCGTTCGAGTTCGGCGATGACCTTCACGACGAGGGCCTCCCGCGGCCGCCGCCAGTTGAGGTCCAGCGGCTCGGACGCCGGCACCCGGGCAAGGCACTCCTCGAGGGCCTGCAGGACGGGTGCGAAGCGCCCGGCGAAGGCCGTGCCGTCGTGTTCCCGGCGATAGTCGGGGAGGGCCTTTTCGAGTGCCGCGGCCTGGTTCTTGGAGACCTGCGTCTTGGCGGCGGCGTCCCGGAGGCGCAGCGGATCGTTCTCGTTCCGCGATGCTCAGTTCATCGAGGCGGATGGTGCGTCCCAGCGTGGCGCTTCCCTGTCCCCTGCGGATGATTTGGTCCACCCGGATGCCCGCGGGGGTCACTTCCCGGACCGTGGCGCGCACTTTCTCCCGAGCGGGATCGGGGGCCGGAGCGGTCGCGGGAGTCTGAGGCTCGGCGGGAGCCTCGCCCTCCGACCGGACCGGCTCAGCGGGAGCTTCCCCCTCCGACCGGGCCGGTTCGGCGGGAGGGGCATCGGGAACGGGCGGGGGAACCTCGGAGGGCACGGCAGCCGCGACGGTGGGCGGCGTGGGCGTCCCTTCCGCCGTCCGATCCGTCCGATCCGTCGGGCCCCGCGGCCCGGCCGCGTGCGCCACGGCCGCGCCATTCTCCATCCCCGTCCGTTGTGTCCGTTGTGTCCGTTCCCCCGCCCCTCCTGCTCCGCCTGGGCGGCGCAGGGCCAGTGCCCCCGCCAAAACGGCCAGTACCACCACGGCCACCGCGATCCCGGCCAGCATCCAGGGCCGTCGTCTGGCCGGGGCCCCGGCCTGCGGGGGCGCTTGCGGATGCGGGGCCTGGTGCTGCCGGGCCAGGGCCTCCCGGGCCTGGCGGGCCAATTCGTCGTTCTTTCTGGAGCCCGCGATACCGCGCCCGGCCCGGGCGCGGTTCGCGGTGTCGGGATGGGATACCGCGGGGACCGCG
>JAFGRS010000242.1 GCA_016935045.1 Lentisphaeria bacterium
ATCCACGCCGGCCATCACGCTGGGCAAGTGCTTGACGTCTCTGGCTTGAAAAGGTCCATTGTCCATGGTCCATTGTCCATGGTCCCCCGTTGCGCGTAGCGCCAAATTCCTGGCACGTTACCGTGCATGCCCGCGAGGGCGCGGGCGACCCAGGGCATGCCCGCGAGGACGCGGGCGACCCAGGCGGTTTCGAGACGATGGATCCGTCTTCAGGCCTCCGCCAGTTCCCAGCCGGACCGGTAGGGTTCGCCCCGGATCACCGTTTCGGCCTCGGGGAGGCCTTCCGCCGCCAGCGCATCCCAATCCCAGACGATCCGGCGCCCCAGGCGGAGAGAGAGCACCCCCAGCAGCGCAATCTCCGTCAAGCGCGCGGAATACGCGAAGTCGCTGCCCGCCGCCGGACCGCCCTTGCAGGCGTCGATCCACTCCCGATGGTGCCCCGGACTGCGCGGCAACGACGCCGGCGGAGGCACGAAACCCTCCATGTGCCCGGCCGGGAGCAGGCGCGGGGACGCACCCAGGCCGGGGCTGATCAGCACCCCCTCGTCGCCCGCGAAGAAGATCCCGCGCCCCGGCAACGGTTCCCCCGCCGGCCAGCCCGCCGGCGTCCGCGGACGCATGCCCCCGTCGTACCACGTCACCTGCACCGGCCCCCGATTCCCCCGGGCGCCGAAATCGTAGTAACACACCTCCGCGTGGGGGGTCAGGTCCGGGTGCGTCCTGCCGGCCGCAAAGGCCTCCACCGATACCGGACCGCCCAGGTCCAACGCCCAACAGGCAACATCGAGATCGTGGCAGACGAAGTCTCCGATCCCCCCCAGACCAAAGGTCCAGAAATCGCGCCACTTCACCGGAAAACAGGCCGGATGATAGGGATGGTAGGGACGGGGACCCAGCCACAGGTCCCAATCGAGACCCGCCGGCGCCGCGGGCCCCTCGACCGGGGGCTCCGTCATGCCCTTGTTCCAGCGCGAGGCGCCCACCCAGGCATGCGCTTCGCGGACCGTCCCGATGGCCCCGGCCCAGAGCCATTCGCAGGTCTCCCGCATGCCTTCCCGGGCATGGCCGATGTTCCCCATCTGGGTGGCGACGCCGCACTCCCCGGCCACGCGGGCCATGAGGCGGACCTCGCGGATGTTGTGAGCCAGGGGTTTCTCGCAATAGACGTGTTTCCCCAGCCGCATGGCGTAGACCGACACATAGGCGTGCAGATGGTCCGGCGTCGCGCAGACCACCGCGTCGATCTCCGGCATGCGTTCGAGCATGACCCGGAAATCCGCGAACTCCGCACACGCGAAACCGGGCACCAGAGCCCCGTAGTGCTGCTCGATCTCCGCCTTCAGCGGCAGGCGGCCCACCAGGGACTTGTAGAAGAAATCATCCCGGTACGACTCCGCGGGATCGGCCACCGCCACGATGCGCACGTCCGGCAACGCCATCAGGTTGCGGGCCACGCCGCGCCCCATGCCCCCCGCACCCACAATGGCGACATTCACCGTCTCGCATGCCGGTGTCTTCACACTCTTTCCCTTCGCTATCCGGGGCGTCCCGGAACGGTCTGCCTCGCAAGCGGGCGGCCTCGATGACATCTCACTTCCGGAGCATTGCGACCCGCCTGGCTCGGCCGCAGGCGCCTGGCCCGTCATCACGCGTCGACCATAGCGCTCCACACCCACCGCGCAACCCCGCAGCCCCGAACAACCGTTTTCCGGACAGCCCCCCCTTCCCCGGCGTCCGGAAAACAGGGCATCAAGCCCCTCACCCACCGCGACCGCACGCTGCCAACCGCGGCATCCGTCCGGAAAACCGCCGGGGCGGGAACCGTTTTCCGGACAGCCCCCCCCTCCCCCGGGCGTCCGGAAAACGGGGTTGACAAGTTCGTGCGCATGGGCACATTGCCTCGGTCGTGCACGTTGCTCGCTCGCCCGCGGCGGCAGGCACGAGCGAGGTGCGACTGTATTACCCGCACCCGCGCGCCCCGGGTCCGCTTCGGGAGCGCGCGAAGTGGGTCCCCTTATGCAGATCAGGCGTTTTCACATCGAGACCATTCCTGCGCCCGGCGAGCAAGCACACCTCGCCCCGGAGGAAGCGGCCCACGCCGTGCGGGTGCTGCGCCTGCGGCCCGGAGATCGGGTATGGCTCCTGGACGGGGCCGGCTGCCGCGCGGAAGCCGTGGTCGAGGATCTCGGCATGGGACGCAGGCACGAGGGGTTTTGCTGCCGCGTTCTCGAGCGGGTGGTCGTAGCGGAGGCTCTGCCGCGGGTGCGGCTGTACGTCGCCCCGCCGCGCGCGGCGCTGATGAGTCAGGTGGTCCGTTGCGCCACGGAGTTGGGGGTGCGCCGTCTGACTCCCATCCTGTGCCGGTACGGAGTGGCCAGGCCCGATGGCTCGGCAGTGCAGGGATGGCGACGGGATGCCCTCGCGGCCATGAAGCAATCCGGCAACCCGTTTCTGCCGGAGATCGATGGGCCGACGGACCTGACCGTCTGCCTTGCCGGTGGGGTGGAACCGGGTGTTTTCGGGGCGGTCCCGGAGGGTGCGGACGGGAATGGGCCCAGGGCTCCGGCCGATCTCGGGGCGTGGGTCGGTGTCTGGGTCGGTCCGGAAGGCGGTTTCACGGCGGAGGAGGAAGCGGCCTTGCGCGGTGCGGGTCTGCGGCCATGGTCCGTGGGGCATTGGGTCCTGCGCGTCGAGACGGCCGTGCCGGCCCTCCTCGGGCTGCTTGCGGGGATGATGATCCATGATTGAGTGCGCGGTGCGGATACCGGCGACGGACTGGCGGGCGTGGCTGGCCGCCGTGGGAGATGCGCGCACCATCCGAGCCGTCGAGCTTCCGGGCGACCTCCTGGAACCCGGGGACCCCGGTCCCCTGAAACAGCTCGAACACCTCGGCCTCAGCCTCCTCCATGTGCCCGACCTCCTCCCGGTGACCTTCGGACGCTTCGCGGCCGACACCTGCTGGCCCCCCGGCCAGGAGAGCTTCGAGGCCCTCTCCCTTTGGCTCCGGGAGCGGTTTCTCTGGAAGATCCGGCTCACCAGCGTCGACCTGGCCCTGGACCGGGTGAGAACGGCAAACACCGAGGACGACCTGCGGATCCGGGTCGAACTCCTGCGCATCCTGGCCCGGGAAGCCTACGAGACCGACGTGGGTGTGGCCCTCCGCCTGCGCGTGCCGGATCCCTTCCCCAGCAGCCGCCAGTGGGAGTACGCCGCCAACATCCTCTACGAACTGGGCGGCGACGCCTGCGGATTGGCCCTCGACGTGGTCCCCGAAGACCTCGCACCCGATTTCGACATCGAGACCTGCGTGCGCCGCTGCGCCTCCCGCCTGCGCCTGCTGCGCTTCCTCTATGGGCAACGCCCTGCGGAACACCTGGCCATGCCCATCTGGAGGGCCTGGGCCAAGGCGCTCAGGAGCCACTGCCGACCCGTGGGCGTCGTCCTCTGTCCCCGGCACCCCATCCTGGCGCGCGCCGACGCCCTTCTCGCCTCCGTCGAGACGCTGTGCGCTGTGTTCGCGGACTAAGTGCTCGCGAACGGAAATACGGTGACGTTGGTGGGAGCGCCGGCGGAGGCAGCGTGCACCCGGGCCGGCGGTGCCCATACCCGCGGCGGTCTTGGCCCGC
>JAFGRS010000243.1 GCA_016935045.1 Lentisphaeria bacterium
ATCCACGCCGGCCATCACGCTGGGCAAGTGCTTGACGTCTCTGGCTTGAAAAGGTCCATTGTCCATGGTCCATTGTCCATGGTCCCCAGTCGCGCGTAGCGTCAAGTTCATCTGTCTGCCCGCGGGCGGGATGTGGGGCCACTCGGAGGCGCCCCCGAAGCGCGTGGGCTGCCGGGTTGTCCCTTTCAGCGCCGAGGATGCTGCCATGGCCGATGTCCGCCCGTTTGCCGCCGTCATGCCCCCTGCCGCCCGCGCCGCGCGGGTGGCCGCGCCGCCCTACGACGTCGTAAGCGAAGCCGAGGCCCGCAGGATGGTGGCGGCCGACCCGTTGGGGTTTCTGCGCGTGGGCCGGGCCGAAGCGGACCTGCCCCCGGGCATCGACCCATACTCGGAAGCCGTCTACCGCAAGGCCGCGGAGAACTACCGCACCCTCTGCCGCGAGGTGCCCCTGAAGCCGGATACCGCCCCGGCGCTGTATGTCTACTCGCAGACCCTCGGCCGCCACCGACAGACCGGCATCGTTGCCTGCGCCTCGGTGGACGAGTACGACGCCGACGTCATCCGCAGGCACGAGAAGACGCGTCAGGACAAGGAGGACGACCGTACCCGCCACATCATGACCCTGGGATCGCAGACCGGTCCCGTTTTCCTGATCTACCGGGACAACGCCGCCGTGGACACGCTGGTGTCCGAGACCGTATCGAAGCAGGCGACGCTCTTCGACTTCGAGGTGGCGGACGGAGTCCGGCACAGTGTCTGGCGGGTGCCACCGGCGTCCACGGAGTCGCTGCGGCAGGCGTTTCGGGAGGTTGCCCATCTGTACATCGCGGACGGTCATCACCGGGCCGCGAGTGCCAGTCGGGCGCGGTCGGCATTGCGGGCCGCGAATCCTGCGCACAGCGGGCAGGAGGAATACAACGGCTTCCTGGCGGTCCTCTTCCCGGCCAGCCAGGTGCGCATCCTGCCCTACAACCGGATTGTGAACGACCTGGGGGGGAAATCGGCCGCCGAGCTGCGCACCGCCATCGAACGCACCCCGTTCCGCCTCGACGCCGCCCCTGCGCCGACGCCGGCATGCCCGGGTACGGTCCACATGTACTGCGAGGGGACCTGGTGGCGGCTGACCTACGGCGGAGACACCGCCTCCCTGAGTCCCGTGGCCAGGCTCGATGTCAGCCTGCTCCAGGACCACGTGCTGGGCCCCCTGCTGGGGATCGACGACCCGCGCACCAGCAGGCGCATCGACTTCGTCGGGGGAATCCGGGGCACGCGCGAACTCGAACAACGCGTCGTCTCCGGGGCCGCGGCCGTTGCCTTCAGCATGGTCCCGACCACCGTCGAGCAACTGATGGCCATCAGCGATGCGGGCCAGATCATGCCGCCCAAGTCCACCTGGTTCGAACCCAAGCTCCGGGACGGGCTCTTCGTGCATGATATCTGCTGAGGCGCGGGCGTTCTGCCACCGAACCCTCCCCCCGCAGCAGCGGAACGCCAATCCCAGGAAAGGGGAGAGGAGCGGCGGCGAATCCCAATCCCCCAAGGCGTCGCCGGTCGGAGATCAGCAGCACCCGTATGGCCTGGCCACCGTCGGAGGCGGCAGGGGACGGAGGGGACACAGGGGACGAAGGTTGTGGGGGTAGGGGACGGAGGGGACGGAGGGGACGGAGGGGACGGAGGTCAGGGGACGGAGGGGACGGAGGGGACGGAGGTCAGGGGACGGAGGGGACGGAGGGGACACAGGGGACGGAGGTCAGGGGACAAGGGGATAGGGAGACACTCGGCACGCGGCGCCGCGCGCCACGACCTCCGTCCCCTGCTTCCGTCCCCTTGCCTCCGTCCCGCGCTATCCCTCCCGGATCCGCCGCGTTCCGCGGCAGTCGGGGAATCCGGTGCACCCCCAGAACGCCTGCCCTGCATGCGGGCCCTGGCGTGCCGTCCGGCGGCGCATGGGTTTGCCGCACACAGGGCACTCCGGGACTGCCTCTTCCGGCTCCGGGCTACCGTCGTTCCGGGCCTCCAACCGCGCCCGGGTCATCCGTTCGCGAATGCCGCCTTCGCGGAGAAACTCCTCCTCGATCGCCTGAATCTGCTGGTCCAGAAGATAGCAGACCTGCCTGCAGAGGCAGACCATGACATTGCCGACCTGCTCAGCGTCTTTGCTCTCGATATGCTTGCGGTAGGTCTCGTAGTCGGCTTCGTTGGTGGCCAGGGCGCGCAACGTCAGCATGCGCGGGTCGTTCTTGTCCCATTCGGGCACACCTTGGAGCATGAGGAAGTCCCGATAGTCCTCGAGGAGTTCACCGAGACTGGCTCGGGCTACATTGGTGAGACGGAGTTCGGTTTCCTTCGAGGTCGCCGAAGCCAGGCTGCCTTCCACGATGTTCTGCTTGCCGGAGCGCGCCGACTGCTCCATCTGGTCACGCGTCCGCGAGCCCAGCCGCACCCAGCGTTCGACCAACCAGAAGGTCGCCCGGAAAACAACCAGCGACTTCCGGTAGCTGTGCAGGTTCTCGTAGCCCCCGTGCGGGGGGATGAAACCCCGTGACATGGTGCACCCTTCCTCCTTTGTGCGGCGCGCCGGCGGCACCGTCGTCTGAGATTACCATAGCCGCCGAGGGCGGCGGGGGAAAGGGGACACAGGGGACGGAGGGGACGGAGGGGACGTAGGTCAGGGGACAAGGGGATAAGGGGACACTCGGCGCGCCGCGCCGCGCGCCACGACCTTCGTCCCCTGTGTCCCCTCCGTCCCCTGCCGCTGTCCTCTGCCTCCGTTACTCCCATCCCAGGCTGGTGAGGAGGCGGGCGTACCGCACTCCGGAGAAATGGTCTTCGACCAGGCGCCAGAGGCGGAACTGGAGCAGGGGAGAACGTCCCAGGCAGTGGTCGATGGCTCCCACGGCGTAGTGGACGTCTTCCGTCTCGATCCTGTCCGCGTTCCGTTCCGCCGCGTGGCAGCGTGCCGCCGCCAGCACCAGGGCATAGGACTGCGCCAGGGCCCGGAGGCCGGTGAACAGGGGGGTGTCGTAGTAGGCGACGCCGAAGAACTGGGGGCCTTCGAGGCGCGCGAGCAGGAGGCGCCAGTAGCACTCCCAGGCGGCGTGGTCCGAAGGTGTCCATCCCCTTCCTCTTGTGAACAGCCTTGCAGCGCGCAGGGAGATGGCGGGGTGTTCGCTGCCCATGACCCGCAGGGAGCCGAGTCCAAACGCATAGCCCGCGAGGGATGCGGTGCGGACCACGCGATCCCGCAGGGAGGGGTGCGCCAGTTCCTCGTCGCGACGGCAGTAGGCCGCGAGCCATTCCCGGCAGACAGCACGGGAGAACCAGCCGATGCCATGATCGCGCCGGCGGCTCGCGTCGCGCTTGACCCGTTCGAGGAGGGAGGGGATGACCTGGCGCAGGGTGGAGAGGTCGTTGAGGAAACTGCTGCCCAGGGCCCGGAAGCGTTCCGCGGCCAGGAAGAAGCCATACGCGCGGGTCCCCGGAGGCAGATCGGCCGCGTCTTCCAGCAGTCCCGTCAGGGCACGGATCACAGTCTCGACGGCGTCCCGGCTCAGCCCTTCGAGCTGCCGTCCCGTGAAGCCGCCGGACGTCCCCAGCTCGGTCACCATGCGTTCGATGGCCGCGCGATTCGTCTCCAGGGGCGGGCCTGCGTTCCGCTGTACCGCCGGGCAGTCCATGCGGGCCACTACGGAGACCTCGCCGGGCCAGGTGGAGGCGATGTTGTGGGGATAGCCGCGGCAGGTGAGGGCCTTCACCGCCAGGCCGAAACGCTGGTGGATCCGGCAGGCCCCCGTCGACTCGTCGAGAAAGACACAGCCCCCCGTGGGCGCGCGCCGGAAGTACAGGTGACCGTGCAGACGGGTCGTGAAGTCGCGCGGGACTCCCTCTGCGTCTCCCCAGTCCAGGGCGGCCAGGCGTTCGGCTTCGACTGGGGTCAGCAGGACATGGAAACGCCGGCAGCATCGCCCGCAGAGGATGCAGGCATACCGTTGCCGGCGCGAGATGTGGACTTTCGGACGGGATGCCATCATCCATGCCGTTGACGCGCGCTCCCTATGCCGTCGGGGGCTCGATGCGGTCGAACCCGGCATAGGGGCGGAGTACCTCGGGCACGATGACCGTGCCATCCTGCTGCTGGCAGGTCTCCAGGATGGCGCAGACGACGCGGTCCGTCACCGCCGTGGCCGAGATGGTATGGACAAAGCCCTTGCGCCCCTCGACATCGCGGAAGCGGACCCCCAGGCGGCGTGCCTGGAAGTCGGTCAGGTTCGTATTGGAGGTCACCTCTCTGTACCCTCCGTAGCCCGCGAACCAGGCCTCGATGTCGTACTTCTTGTATCCCGGGGCGCCCATGTCGCCGACGCAGACACAGACGACTCGGTAGGGGATGCCGAGCTGCTGGAGGAGGAATTCCTCGTTCCCCTGGCACTCGTCATGGCAGCGGGGGCTGTCCTCCGGGAGGCAGAAGACGATCTGCTCGACCTTGTGGAACTGGTGCACGCGGAAGATCCCACGGGCTTCCCTGCCGTAGCTGCCGGCTTCGGTGCGGAAGCAGGGCGTGAAGGCCGTGAAGCGCAGCGGCAGGGTCTCGGCAGCCAGGGTCTCGTCCGCATGGTAGCCCACCAGGGTCTGCTCGCTGGTGCCGATCAGGGCCAGATCCTCCCCCTCCAGGCGGTAGGTCTGATCCGCGAAAAAGGGGAGATACCCCGTCCCGAAAAGGGTCCGCTCCTTCGCCAGGCAGGGCGTCATGAAGGCCGTGAAGCCGCGCGCCACAAGCTGCTTCTGAGCCCAGAAGAACAGCGCCTGGGCCAACTCCGCGCCTTTGCCGGTCCAGTAGTAGAACCCGGCCTGGGCCACCTTGGCGCCCCGTGCGGTGTCGATGATGCCGAGGCGTTCCCCGAGGGCCTGGTGGTCCCTCGGCTCGAAGTCGAAGGCCGGGCGTTCGCCCCAGAAGCGCAGAGGCAGGTTGTCCGCGTCCGTTGTCCCCTCGGGGACGTCCTCCGCGAGGAGATTGGGCAGCCAGGCAAGCTGCTGTTCGACGGCGCTCCGCACCTCGTCCTGTTGCCGTTCCTTGTCGGCCAGGATGGTCTTGAGGTCGCGGACCCGGTCCCGTGCGTCCGGGTTGTCCCGGCAGAGC
Organism: Lentisphaeria bacterium; assembly: GCA_016935045.1. Classification (GTDB taxonomy): domain Bacteria; phylum Verrucomicrobiota; class Lentisphaeria; order Oligosphaerales; family JAFGRS01; genus JAFGRS01. Next base: position 5,138 of record JAFGRS010000243.1, read on the forward strand.
TTGCTCAAGCGGTTGCGTTCCGCGCGCAGGTCCTCGACTTCCCGCACCAGGCGCAGGTAGTCCTGGTCCAGTGCGTACAGCGCCTCGACGTCGACGGTGCACCCCCGGCGCCGGCAGTTCGCCCGAAGCGCGGCGGGGTCGTCACGCAGGAGTCGTATATCGATCATGGCAAGTCACCAGGGATTCCGCGCCGGCCCGTCAGGGCGGGTCGACAATGGCGAATTTCATCGTGCCCCGGGCCACCTCGGCGCCGGCAACGGCAAGGACAGCGGAGGCCATGCCGAAGCGGCCGCGCTGCTGCACGTCCACATCCATCACCAGGACGTCGCCGGGACGTACTGCCCCGGCAAAGACCATCTCGTCGATGCTCATGAAGTAGCCGATCTTGCCCGCGTTTTCGGGTACCGTCAATGCCCGGGCACAGGCAGTCTGTGCCGAAGCCTCCACCAGGAGGCAACCGGGAAACAGGGGCAGGCTCACCCCCGCAAACCAGGGCTCGCCGCCGGTCACGGCCTTGATCCCCACGGCCCGGGTCGCTTCGAGTACCGCCAGACGGTCCACGAACTGGAAGGGGAAACGATGGGGAATCATGCCGAGGATGCGGATCGTGTCCGCGGCGGTTCCGGCCAGTCCTTCCGGGAGGGGGGCAGGAACTGGCTCGGGCGGGGGCAGCAGTTCCTCCCGGCGACGCTGTTCGAGCACGAGTGTCCCCGAAGAGGCGGTCTCCGTTCCGACCTGCGCCGTGGCTTCCAGGGTCCATGTGCCGCCGACGGACTCCTGGATGCGGGCCTTGACGAGGAGGAGGTCCCCCGGCGTCACGGGGCGACGGAACTTCACCCGGCGAAGGGCGCGGAGCCAGGGGAGGACCTCGGTGCCCGCGATGGACCGCACGAGGGCCCCCGCGACCTGCTCCATGGCCGCCACCTGCAGGACACCCGGCAGGATCGGCCCGCCCGGGAAATGCCCCTGGAAAACGGCCTCGTCCATGCTCACGGCCTTGACTCCGACCGCGACACCGTCTCCCTGCAGGGCCAGGCGGTCGACCATCAGCAGGGGAGGGCGTTCGGGGATCAGCGCACCCCATTCACCGTAGCCATAACACACGGGCATGCTTGCACCTTCCAGGCATCGCGCCGAAAGCCGGACTGCTGGTCGTGATCGCAAAAATTCACACTGTAGCCGGTGCCGGCGTCCTTTGCAACCGTCTGGCTTCTGCTATGTTGGCCGTACGGGTGTGGGATGGGTTGTTTGTCTGCGCGGTTCGCGGTCCTGGGGTTCTGGCGTGATGGTGTTCGGGCAACTTGGCGCGGCGGCTCTCGTGGCGGTGTTGTTGGCGCTGGCGGTGTCGGGGGCGGCGTTGTACGGGCGTGGCTGTCGTTCTCGCGCCCTGGCGCGCTGGGGTCTGCTTGCGGCGGGGGCGGCTCGGGTCGACCTGTCCCCTGCCCAGCGCCGGCTGCGTCGGGTGCTGGCCGTGGGTGCGGTGGTGCTGGCCCTGGTGGCCTTGGCGCGTCCCTGTTCCCGGGACCCGGTGCCGGAGTATCGTCCCGCGCACGACGTGCTGTTTGTGGTGGACGGTTCCGCCAGCATGCGGGCCACGGACGTGCTGCCGTCCCGGGGGAAGCGGGCGCAGGAATGGGTGCTCCAGGTGGCCGCGAGGCTGCCCTCCTGTCGCATGGGTCTGGTCACCTTTGCCGGCCGGGCGTGGGAAGAGTGCCCCCTGACGAGCGACCAGCGCGCGTTCGCGCAATGGCTCGAGGACCTCACCCCCGACGACCGGACCCCCACCGGCTCCGATGTCGAGTCCGCGCTCCGCGTCGCCGCAGCCGCCCTGGGACGCCGATCCGGAGGCATCCTCGTTCTGGTCTCGGACGGGGAGTTCCACGGCAGCGATCCGCGGACCATGGCGGATGACCTTGCCGCGGCCGGGGTACACGTCCTCGCGGTCGGGGTCGGGCAGGCGAGGGAGGCGCCCGTGCCCAAGCCGAACGAGGAGGGATACCTCTCGGACCCTCGAAGCGGCCGCACGGCGATGACTGCCGCCGATCCCCGACGGCTTCGCCGCCTCGCCCGGCGTGCCGGAGGGCTCTTCATCGACGCCTCGGTCCCCGGCGCGGGAGTGGACACGGCGGAACGCTGGATCCGGGGTCTCCCGGCCAGGGGCGTCCGGGTGCAGCCCCGGCGTCAGGAGTACGGGCCCTTGCTCCTGTTGCCTGCGGTCGGTTTGCTGGCCGCGTCCCTGCTGGTCGACGAACGGCGCCGGCGGGAGTCGGCCCGGCCCCGCCGTCCGGCATCGGCGGCGGGGGGTCGGGGCGCTCCGTGGCCGGTCGGCCGGAGCAGTCTCGTGCTGCTGCCGGCCCTTGTATTCGCTCTGCGGGCGGAGGAGTGGTCCGTGTCATCCCTGCGTCTGGACCTGATCGAGGCCCCACCCGGCGACCGCCCCCGCTGCCAGTACAACCTGGCGCTGGCGCTGCAGCAGGCCTCCCGCGCGGCGGATGCCGAGGAGCTGTACCGCCATGTCCTGCGGGCCCCAGGCAGCGGCGACCTGCTCCGCGCCAGGGCCCTCAACAACCTGGCGGCGATCCGGATGGGCCAGGCACGCCGGTTGACCCCGGATGACCCGGGGGCCGCGGTCAGCCTGTTGCGGACCGCCGCGGCGGAACTGACGGAGGCAGGGAGGCTGTTTCCCGGACTGCAGCCCGTGGCGCCGAACCTGGCCGAGGCGGAGACGCTGCTCGAAGAGGCACGGGTGGCTCTGGCCCTGGCCGCCGCTGCGGCCCGACGGCCGGAAACCCCGCCCGGGGACGGCGGCCTACCCCCACGCCGCGAAACGGGCCCGACAGAGAGCCGGAGCGGAACACCCGGAGACATCGGTGCGGCCACCGCAAGCCTGCTTCCCGCCAGCGAAAGCCCTACGGCTGCCGGCCTGCTCGAACGGCTGTGCCGCGATGCGGGAAGCGCCCGAGACCTGCAGCGCCGGCTGCGGGGCCGGGAAGCCGCCGGGACCGCCTCACCGGGCCTGCCCTGGTGAGGTCCGCCCAGCGATGCTCCGCCGGGATGCGGTTGCCAACCCAATCACGGTGTCAACCGGATGGGGGAGGTCCCGCCTGTCGGCGCCGGGACCACCAGGAAGTAGCGCGGCATCCCGGCGAACCGCAGGGAGATGACATCGGAGAAGGAACGGCTGACTCCCGGGTCCAGACCGTGCCCCAGCGCGCTCCGCCAGGTGGCGCTCTCCGTCACATCGGCCTCCCCGATCTGGACGCCGACGGCATCGAACACCAGAATCAGGAAGCGTGGGGAAATGCGTTCGGGTCCGTCGTTCTGCAGCACGAGCTTGTACTCGTAGGCGGGCTTCTCGGCGGTCCCGACCCGGGAGAAGAGGATGCTCTGCAGGCAGCCGTCATCGAGACGCAGGACGTCATCGAAGAGGATCTCCCGCAAGGGCTCGGGTAACCGTCCCCGAACCATGTCCTCGAGTTGGGTCTCGAGCCTGGCACGCTGCTGCTCGGTCTGCTCCGTCAGGGTTTCCAGGCGCGCGCTCAGGTCGCCCACCCGCGCCTGCGCCCGCCGCCGATCGAGGCCGGCGCGCAGCAGCAGGACCACGCAAACCGCGGTGACCAGCCAGGATACGGCCGCGCCCGCCAGGAGGAGAACCTTGCGCAAGCGCCGCCGACGTTCCCGGGACCCCGGACGATGGCGTCTGCTCGAACGGGTCCGCGAGTGACGCGAGCCGGAAAGGCGGCGTGAGACGGGAGACCCTTCCGTGGTCGAGGCGTCCGGTGCCGTGCGCGCAGACGCGTGCGCGGCGGACTCGGTGTCGGCCATCCGCGAGCCTTCCATCCCCACGCTCCTTCCGCTGCCCGCCTGGAGTCTTCCCGGTGCCGAATGTCACGGAACACCTTCTGTCCGCCGACAGGTTTCGGCAGTCTTCCGCCGGGCGCCCTGAATGCGATACTCTAGTCGCCTTCCCCTGCCGGCGCAACCGGGAATGGGCAACCGGGGCGCATGTCAGCTCCGTAGGTCCCCATGCCGCACGAGTTCTGCCACACCGCATGTGTCCACCCGAGAACCCCGGGGACATGG
>JAFGRS010000244.1 GCA_016935045.1 Lentisphaeria bacterium
CGGCTTGACGTCCCGGTGGATGATCCCTTCCTCGTGCGCATGCGCCAGGGCGGAGGCGATGGTGATGCCCAGCCCGATGGTTTCGGGTACCGGCTTGAGGCCTTCCCGCATCCGGTGCGCCAGGGTGCGGCCCCCGGCAACCATGCGCATGGCGATGTAGTGGTTACGGCCGGCTTTGCCGGTGTCGTATACTTCGACGATGTTGGGGTGGGTGCCGAGCCTCTTGACCGCCTCCGCCTCACGCCGGAACCGCGCCAGCATGCCTTCCGGAAGAAAGGGACTCTCGTGCAGGACCTTCAGCGCTACGTGACGGCCGGAAGGGGCCTCCGCTTCGTACACCAGGGCCATGCCGCCCTGGCCGAGAACGTCCAGCAGCCGGTAGGGGCCGAGACGCTGCCGCAGCCGGGCCGCCGACTCGACGTCAACCGGTCCCGGTTCCTCGCCTGCCGGAATGACCGCCGTGGGAGACTCCTCGGCAGCCTCGGGCGCCCCCCCTGTGCGTTCGGTGCCCATGCCTACCCGTTGCCGGTGCTGGAAGATCGAGACCCGGCCGGCCCGGGCGGGATCCGCGCCTCCTCGATCAACAGGATCGGGATGCCGTCCCGGATCGGATAGCAGCGGCCGCACCGGGCGCAGAGAAGCCCCTCGCCGTCCGCGGTGGGGGTCAGGCCGGCCCCCTGCCCGCAGGCCGGACAGACGAGCAGTTCGAGAAGATCCCTGTCGATCATGGCAACACCATCCCGTACCGGCCGGGCAACCACCCCCCGGGGCGCCGCGGCAACGACCTCGACTGAACATATCCCGCCCGCACCTCGCGGTCAACCCCAGCCCGCCCCGGGACCAGGGCTGTGTTAAGATCCGGCGAATCGGCGCCCGCCGCCACTGTCCTTGCGGCAGTGGAGCGCCGATTCGGGGTGAGGGAGCGCGGCCGCGCCCCCTCCCCGCCCCCCGATCGGCGCTCCACCGGGACAAGCCCGGCGGCGGCGTTGGGATCCTGCAAAAGCCCCGGCCCCGGGACGTATGCCTGTCCCCATCCCTCTCTCTCTCCCATCCGTTGTGTCCGTTCGTGTCCGTTTCCTCCGTTCGTGTCCGTTGCCTCCCTTCATCTCCATCCGTGTCCATTTCCTCCCCGCCTCCACGCGCCTTGCACTCGACACCGCCGGGACTATCCTCTCCGGGGTGACACGGGCGTCGCGGTCCACAGCCGCGGCGGCCGGGCTCTGCCGGCTGCGGCCGGAAAGCCGGATCGCGACGCGGGACCCCGGAGAGGACAAGGGCAATCGACATGAAGAAGACCTATGCGCTTGTGGGCACGGGCGGGCGCTCGTGGATGTACACTTCGGCCTTGCTGAGGGACTTCCGGGAGCACGGGGAACTGCTGGCGTTCTGCGACGTGAACCAACACCGCATGGACTTCAACAACCGCCTGATCCGGGAGCAGTTCGGCCGGGGCCCCCTGCCGACATACCTCGCTCACGAGTTCGACCGCATGGTGGCGGAAACCAAACCACAGACCGTGATCGTCACCAGCATCGACCGCACCCATCACCGCTACATCTGCCGCGCCATGGAACTGGGGTGCGATGCCATCACCGAGAAACCCATGACCATCGATGCCGAGAAGTGCCGGCGCATCGTCGATACCGTGAAACGCACCGGGCGGCACCTGACCGTCACCTTCAACTACCGCTACGCGCCGCGCAACACGAAGGTCAAGGAGATCCTCCGGAGCGGGATCCTCGGCAACGTGATCAGTGTGCACTTCGAGTGGCTGCTCGACACCTCCCACGGCGCGGACTACTTCCGGCGCTGGCACCGGGACAAACGCAACAGCGGCGGACTGCTGGTGCACAAGGCCACCCATCACTTCGACCTGGTCAACTGGTGGCTCGACGCCAGACCCGAAACGGTCTACGCCCGCGGCGACCTCCGCTTCTATGGCCGGGAAAATGCGGAAGAACGCGGCGTGACCCGCTTCTACAGCCGGGCCAGGGACAACGCGGCCGCCGCCGAAGACCCCTTCGCACTCAAGGTGCGCGAGGGCGACACCCGCATGCTCGGACTCTACTACGACGCCGAGCAGGAGGATGGCTACTACCGCGACCAGAGCGTCTTCGGAGACGGCATCTCCATCGAGGACACCATGAGCGTGATGGTGGCCTACAACAACCGCGCCGTGATGACCTACTCGCTCAACGCCTTCTGCCCCTGGGAGGGCTACCGCATCTGCTTCAACGGCAGCAGGGGAAGACTCGAATTCAACGTCGTGGAGACCAGCCACGTCGCCAAGGGGCAACCCGAAGACTTCACCATCCCCGGCATGCGCGAACTCGGCAACGACAAGAAATCCCTACTGCCCCAGATCCTCTTCCAGCCCATCTGGGGAAAACCCCAGGTCATCGAGTACGACGAGGGAGACCGCGGCGGCCACGGCGGCGGCGACGCCCGCCTCCTGCGCGACCTCTTTGTCGGGGTGCAGGACAACAGCCTGGGCCATGCGGCAGGCTATGTCGACGGCGCCAACTCCGTGCTCACCGGCATCGCCGCCAACCTCTCCATGCGGACCGGACTCCCCGTCCACGTCCGCGATCTGGTCCAGGGCATCGGCGACCCGGCGCCTCAGGCATCGCTGTAACGACGCTGCACCCGGTTGCCGAAGGAACAGATGATCTCGTAGGTGATGGTCCCCTTGGCGGCGGCCCATTCCGCCACGCTGATGCCGTCGCCCAGGCAGATGACCTCGTCGCCGGGCTGCGCCTCGGGGCAGGCAGCCAGGGAGACCGTGGTGTAGTCCATCGAGATGCGGCCGAGGATCGGGCACGCACAGCCCCGGATCATCACCCGACCCCTGCCCCCAGACATGGCCAGCGGCAGACCGTCAGCATAGCCGATCGCTACGGTCCCCACCCGCGTCGGGGCATCCAGGATGCAGGTGCGCCCATATCCCAGCGATACCCCCCAGGGAAGGTCCCGGACCGCCACCAGCCGCGAGCGCAGCGTGAGTGCCTCCCGCAGGGGCAGGGTCCGCCGCCCCTCCATGTCGAAACAGCCGTAGAGATTGATGCCCGTGCGCACCATGGTGAACGGCCGCCGCCGGGACAGATCGATGTTGTGCACGCCGTCGCTGTTCGCCATGTGCAGGTGTTGGAAGGTGATGCCGCGCTGGGCCAGGCGGTCCACGAGCTGCAGAAAGGCATGGACCTGATGGCAGGAAAAGTCGTAGTCGCCGTAGGCATGGGGGAAATGGGAGTAGATGCCGGAGGCGCGCAGGCCCGGCAGGCCGACGGTCGCCGCGATCACTTCCTCGGCCTGCTCGCTCCGGATGCCCAGGCGGCCCATGCCCGTGTCGATCAGGTAGTGGACCTCCGCCGTCCGGCCCTGACGCGCCGCTGCCGCGCTGATCCGACGCGCCGTGCCAACGTCCGTCACCGGCAGAATCACCCCCCTCGATACCGCCTCGGGAATCTCCTCGGCAAGCACGCCACCCAGAATCTGCACGGGCAGTCCCAGGGACACGATCGCCAGGGCCTCCCGCAGCTCCGCTACCCCAAACCACGATACCCCCGCTTCCTTCAGACACGCCGCAATGGGCTGAACCCCCAGACCGTAGGCGTCGGCCTTGAGTACCGCCATCACGCCCAGGGGGGCCACCGCCTCGGCAATGACCCGGTAGTTCTCCCGGATCGTCCCCAGACGGATGTCCAGGGTGACCCGTGCCTCGGTGGTTGCCATCATGCCGATCGTCTCCACCCCGGAAGAGCGCCGCTAGGCGCGGATTTCGACGCGGCGGCGGTCCGTGGCGCTGTCGATGGCGCCGAACACCATGGCAAGGCTCCTGATGTTGTCGGCGGCGGCGGTTTCCGGGGTGGTACCGTCGCGCACGCAGCGGGCGAATTCCATGATGCAGCCCTTGTGGCCCGTGAACATCCCCTCGGGCATGGCGACGGGGACCTCGACGCCGGCCATTTCGGAAAAGAACGATCCCGTCCCGGCGACGGTCTGCGCCCGGATGAGGTCGCCGCCGTTCCAGGTGAGGCAGCCCTTCTCCCCGACGATCCGCCAATCGCATTCCCAGGAGGTGTTGAGGCCCTCGCAGCACCAGCTGCCGCGGTAGTTGAACACGATGCCATGGCTCATTTCGAAGATGCACTGCGCGCAGGCGTCATGGTCATACCAGGAACCCGCGGGGTTCCATTCGTGGCAGTAGACGGCACGGGGGTCCGCGCCGCTCAGCAGCCGGCACTGGTCGAAACTGTGGATGGCCATGTCCAGGAGCAGAACGTGTTGCATGCGGTCGCGGAAGCCGCCGAAGTGGGCGCCGATGTAGAAATCCGCGTTGACGCTGGTGATACGGCCGATGGCGCCGCCGGCGAGGAACGCCCGGATGCTGCGGATCTGGGCCTGATACCGACGGTTCTGGATGACGGCGAAAATGCGTTTCGCCCTGTCCGCGGCGTCCACCATGGTGCGGGCATGTTCGAGGGTGTCGGCGAGGGGTTTTTCGCCCAGGACATGGCAGCCGTATTCGAGTGCGGTGAGGGTGACGGGGAGGTGTGCTTCGGGGACGGTGCAGTTGAGCACGGCATCCGGGCGCAGTCGGGCCAGCATGGCTCCGAGGTCGGTTTCCCGGGGCAGGGATGTCAGGCCGTGGGCTGCCGCGACCTTGGCGATGTTGGCTTCGCTGATGTCGACGAGGCCGACGAGGGCAATCCCCGTCTCGCCCTGGATTGCCTTGAGCCAGGCGCCGCTGATGCCGCCGCAGCCGACGAGCACGGCTCGCACGGGGGTAGATTCCATCGTGATCTCCTTTCCCATCCTCGATACCGTCGCTGTCCACGGGTCAGGCGTTCGGCTTGCGGGTCCCGGGACCCGTTCCGGTGGTGGCCGTGCGGTTCCCGGGGCGCTCACCCCCACGCCAGAAGCACGACTGCCAGAAGGCCGGCCGCGAGGCAGTAGGCGCCGAACCAGTGGGCTCGTCGGCCGGTCAGCAGCCGAACCAACGCGGCCAGGGCCGCGTACCCGGTGACCGCCGCGAGCAGGAATCCGAGGCCCAGCGCCAGGGGGTCAAGACCCGTCGCGGCCGATCCCCGCACGAGGTGAGGGACCTCCAGCAGGACTGCCCCCCCGAGGAGCGGCAGAACCATCAGGAACGACATCTCCGCCACCGCGGCGGGAGCCAGGCCGCACCAGCGCCCGGCGGCCAGGGTGGCGCCGCTACGGCTGATCCCGGGAAGCAGCGCCACGGCCTGGGCAATGCCCATCGCGAGGGAGGCGCGGAACCCGACCGCGACCGTGCCCCGGGGGGCCCAGCGCAGGGAAAAGACCACACATCCGGTCACGCAGAGCAGGCCGGCAGCCACCATCGGGTGATGGAACTGGGCTTCGAGGAAGCTGCCCGCGGCCAGGTAGAGGATCACGGCCGGCACACACCCCGCCGCCAGAAGCCCGACGAAACGCCAGGCGTCCCGGTTGCCGCGGCAACACGCCCGCGCCAGCTCCATGAGGCGACGTCGGTAGTAGGTGACGATGGAGACCATGGTGCCGCCGTGCAGTACCACTTCGAGCGTGGGGCCGGCGGCCGGATGAAGTCCCAGGAGGTGCTTGCCCAACACGAGATGCCCCGAGCTGCTCACCGGCAGGAACTCGGTAACGCCCTGCAGTACCGCCAGCAAAGCGATGTCCAGCACGTCGTTCAAGGGAGCGTGGTCTCCAGGCGATGGGGGTGTTTCCCCTGTGCAGCGGGGAGGACGGCACTTCCCGGGGCCTCGTTTCCGGAGGGACATGTTGGCGCCGCGTGGTGTTTCCTTCGGGGCGTCGGGCCGGAGGCATGCTGCTCCCTGTCCACGGCGTGGGCTCCGCTGGCATGAAGGATACTGGTTCGCATGCGGCAATCCTGCTCCCGATGGGCCTGCCGGCCGGCGCGAGGCATCCCGGAATGTGAGGCCAACATACAGCATCAAGCCGTGCAGACCAGTGCCGCCCGGGGCTGTGCCAAGATCCGGCAAATCGGTTCCTGCTCCATTCCCGCGGCGGCCCTGCTCGCGGCGACGGCCCGGTCAGAGTATGGTGTCGGAACACGGGGTCCCGTGCGGCCCATGGCATCGGGCCAGACGCGGAACCCCAGATTCAGGGGACTCGACATGCCGCGGCCAAATCTGTTGTTCCTCATGACCGACCAGCAGCGTTTCGACGCCCTGGGCGCCAACGGGAACCGCTGCATCCACACCCCGAACCTGGACCGGCTGGCTGCCTCGGGCGCGAACCTCCAGGGCTACTACAGCAACTGCCCGGTCTGCGTCCCGAGCCGATGCACCCTCTTTACCGGGCGCTACCCCCATTCCCATCGCGTGCGCGAAAACCACACCCTCCTCGAAGACGGCCGCGAGATCCACCTCTTCCGCGTCCTCAGGCAGGCCGGCTACACCCTGGGCTACGTCGGCAAGAACCACCTCCTCGAAGCAGGGGAGTTCGCCAATTTCGACTTCGTGGACCTCGAAGAAGAGTTCCGGAAGGAACCGGCGCAGAGGCGGCTGGCGGAGCACTACCGGGCCCGGCGCGAGGCCCTCGAACAGGCCGGACAACCCGAAATCTGGCGCGCGGGCGAGTTCCACGACCTCCCCGAGGAATGCACCCGGACCCACCGCACCGCCATGGGGGCCCTCCGCTTCCTCGAAGGGCATCCCGCCGATGCCCCCTTCTGCCTCTGCGTTTCCTTCGCCGACCCCCATGTACCCCACCAGGCCCTGCGCCGGTTCGAGGGGCTCTACCCGGCCGAATCCGTCGCCCTCCTCCCCCGCCGCGAAGGCGAACTCGCCCAGAAGGCGCGGCGTTTCCACATCAAGTGGCGCAGCCAGAAGGCGGACACCGCGGACGAAGCCGGCATGCGCCGGTACATGGCCGTCTACTACGCCATGATCACCTACGTCGACGAGATGATCGGGCGGCTCCTCGGCGCCCTGCGCGAACG
>JAFGRS010000245.1 GCA_016935045.1 Lentisphaeria bacterium
CGTCCTTGCGCGGAACCTGAATGCTGCGGTCCCTGTCCTGCCGAGACCGTCCGGTGGTCTGCCCGAGAAGACGCCAGTTCGCGGCCCTGCACCGCCATGGGTCCTGGTTCGCTTGAGAGCATGCGGTACTGCAGGGCGAGGTGCAGACGGAATCCAGCCATCGACGCGAGATTCTGTGAAACTCGCGTCAGGAGTACCCGTTTGGCGGCCACCAGTGGACGCTAAACGGGTACCCCACAGTTTCCGTCTCCGCTCCGACGCGAATGGTGTCCCGTTCTCGCCCGGGCGGAGCCCATGGACAACCGCTGCCGGTATCATGCCAGTTTCCTGGCTGCCGCGCTTCGGGATCAGGGCATGGGTGCGTCTGCGGGCGTGTTCTCTCTCAGCCATTCGAGGCGGAAACGGGCCAGGGCGATCTCCTCGCAGGGGCCCTCCCGGCCGCGTTCGTAGAGGCAGAACACGGTCCCGTCCGCGGCCACGGCCAGGTCGGAGTAGGATGCGGGACCGGCCCACAGGACCCGGGCCGCGGGCCAGGTCAACCCGCCATCCCGACTCGAACGCGCGGTCATGTTGGCGCGCTCCCGCCCCTTGGGAACGGAGCCGTAGGCGATGGCGGGGTTCGAGAACAGCAGCCCGCCGTCGGAAACCCGGGCCAGCCCCGCGTGGCAGCGCGGCTCGGGCAGGGCGGCATCCTCGACGAATTCCGGGAAACTCTCCCCGCCGTCGGGACTGACTCCGACCCAGCGCCGGGACCCGGTCTGTGAGCGGACGTTGACGTAGACCCGGCGTGGGTCCAGCGCGGCCATGCCGAACTCCCGGATGTTGTGCCCGACCCGGGCGGCCGCCCCGAGCCGCCACCTCTGCCCGTGGTCATCGGATAGGAAGATGCAGATGTGCCGGTCTCCGGCGAGTACATACCCGCCCTGGATGAGCAGGCGCCCGGTGGTCAGCTGGATGCCGTGAACCCCGTTCCCGGTGGCCGCGCTGACGGCACCTTCGGGAAAGGGCAACGGCAGGGGCTCGGGAGGACTCCAGCTCACACCGCAGTCCGTGCTGCGCAGGACGTGGTCGATGAGTCCACGCGCGGCCATTTCGGCATAGGGTGTCGAGCTGACGGTGCGCTGGGGGTCTCCCGAGGCGGGCCAGAAGCGGCAGAACTTGAGGATGGTGCGGGTATCCCGGTCCACGACGGCGGGCCCGTGATGGATGTCGGTGTCCCGGCGGCTGGCGATGGTGCGAATCTCGCTCCAGCTCTCGCCGCCGTCCGCACTGCGGCGCAGCACCACGTCCGTCTCGTGCCCGAAGTCCCCCAGGGAGCCCTTCCGACGGCTGGCAAACGCCAGGAGCGATCCGTCCGGGGCCGGCGCCAGGGACGGGATCCGATAGAACACCCCGCCCGGCTCGCGTGCAAACAGCACTACCTCGTCCATCGCCGCCGCTCCGCCCAAGGTCACCGCCGCATAGGCCAGGATCCGCACCGATGCCTTCATGGTCCGCTCCGGGGGAGTCGGCGGGCTGCTGATCCGGGGTTGGGAACGCGTCCCCAAAAGCCCCGCCCTGCCCCCGGTGGTCCCCGGCATCCAAATCCGCCTCGGCCAACGTCATCGTATTTCCGTTCGCGAGCACCAGGGCACCAATGTACTGCGGCAGCCACTGTCCGGCTCGCCGCGCACTGCCGTGGGGGTAAGGCCTCAGTCACGGGGGGTACGGTCGAGGACGACCGGCTCCAGCGCCATGGCGTCAGGCTCAGGTCACGTGATGGAGTCGGCGGTCTCCGCCGTATCTACACACCCTTTCCCCACGTGACTGAGGGATTGCCCGTGGGGTGACCCACGCCGGAAGGCCTCAGTCCAATCCTGGAACCGGCTCAGCGGGAGCTTCGCCCTCCAGGGGAGAGGGCGCCGCATCCTCGGTTCGGACTGGAGGGCGAAGCTCCTGCTGAGCCGCACCCCCAACCATTCGCGGGGTTGACGGAGGCATCACCCCACGCCGTGGCGGGGGGTTGCACCGCCGCCATCCGCGGGCATGTTGCGGGGAGTGAAGGTCCGCGATGCGCATGGTTCGAGGGCCTCTCCGCGGCACCAAGGAGATCCTCATGGCGGCACTCCAGATCGGCACGGGGGTGCGGGACATCACCCCTTCCTATCCCGTGTGGCTGCACGGCTACGCATCCCGGGACCGTCTCTCGGCGGGGATCCGGGACCGCCTCTCCCTTTCCTGCCTGGCACTTTCGGACGGGGCATCCTCCCTGCTCCTGGTGGCCATGGACGGCATCGGCGCGCAGGTCGAGGTCTGCCGGGAACTCGAGTCCATCGTCCAGCGCGAGACGGGGATCGGGTATCCCGCCGTGATGGTCGCCTCGTCGCACACCCACTTTGCTCCCGCCCTCAACGACGGCTCCTTCTTCGATCCCGGGCTGGATCCCATCGACGCGGATCCCCGCTTCGCCGCCGACGTCCGGCGCAAGCTGGCCGAAGCCGCCCGGGAAGCCATGGGCAGCCTGCGCCCCGCACGCCTCGAATGGGTCCGCAGGGATGTCCCTCACATCCTCTTCAACCGGCGAACCGTGCGGCCCGATGGCGGCGTCACCACGAACTACCTCTACCCGGTCGAACCCGATGCCTACCGCTTCAGCCCCGTCGACCCGGAACTGACCGTGCTGCGGCTGGTGGGTGACGAGGGCCCCCTGGCCGCGCTCGTCAACTTCGGCTGCCATCCCGTGACCGGCGAGGGCACGGGGCAGGACCTCTTCTACCACATCTCCGCCGATTACCCGCAGTACCTGCGCCGCACCATCGCCGAGGCCTGGGCCTGCCCGGTGCTGTTCACCCTCGGCGCGGCCGGCGATGCGGTCCCCGTGAACCGCCTCGGCGACTGCCGGCAACGCCTCGGCGCCACCCTGGGACATGCGGCCGTGCTGGCCCAGCGGATGTTCCGGACGGAGCCCGACCCCGTGCTTGCCGCCGGGGAGGTGAGCATCGAAGCCGATACCATCCTCCCGACGGCGGCTCCCCGGGCCAGGGAAGCCTACGAAACGGCCCGAACCCGGCTCCTCGAGCTGTCCAGACCGGGGGCCCCGCAGGAAGCGTTGCGGCAGGCCCGACAGGCCTACGCGGAACGGTCCCGGGAATTGGCCCGCTCCAGGCTGTATCCCGACAACCGGGCCACCATCCGGGTGCAACTTCTGCGCCTGGGGCAGACCGTCCTCGTCGGCATGCCCTTCGAGGTACTGTCGGAGATCGCGCTGAGACTCAAGCGCGCCCATCCCGGCGCGGTGCTGGTATCGTGCTGCGGCGGCTACCAGGGGTACCTGCCCCTGGCGCACGAGTACCCTCGCGGAGGCTACGAGGCGAGCGCCGCATCGACGCACTTCGCCGCAGGCACCGCTGACCGCCTGCTCGAAGCCATCCAGGACTCGCCGTTCCTTGCCTCGGGGTACGGAAGCGGTCCCCACTGACGGAGCCTGCGCACATGCTTCGATCGCTCCCGCGCACCTTTCTCGGGCTGGCCCCGCTGCTCACGGCCGCGGCGGCCGCTCCCTGGCAGGATCTCTACCGCGTACCCATCCCGGAGGAGCTGCCGCCGCACCCGCGGGTGTTCTGCAGCGCCGCGGACCTGACCCGCGTGCGCGGGCAGATCGCTGCCGGCGATGCCTACGCGGTCGCCTGCCGGGATGCCGTCCTGGCCTCGGCCGAGGCGGCGTTGCGGGAGAAGATCGCGGCCATCGAGGGGCAGCCGTCCCCTGCCGTCCTCGCCCGGGCAGCCGCCCTGGCACAGGGCTACGCGTTGACCGCGGACGAGCGCTTCGCTCGGCAGACCCGTGCCATTCTGCTGGCCGTTGCCGACGCGGCCATGCGGCTGGAACGCACCGGGCAGGCGGGGTTGCTGGCACCGAACACCCTGGCGGAGGGGCCCGTCGCGGTGAACTTCGCCATGGCCTATGACCTGGTTGCCGACTCGGCAGCCCTGACGGCGGCGGATCGGGAGGGGATCCGCGGGGCCCTTCGGCGCGTGGCCTGGGAAGCGGGGCATCGATGCCATCACCCGAACTCGAGCAACTGGCGAAGCTGGGCCCTCTGCGTCCTCGCAAGCTGCGGCTTCGCCGCCGGCGACCGCCGGCTCATCGAGGAGGCCATCAACGGCGCCTGGGACCCCGAGCGAGAATGCTATCTCTACGGTGTTGTTCAGCAGCTCACCCATAGCGTGTTCAGCGACGGGATTCACTGGGAACGCTGCATGGGATATACCTACTACACCGGCAGCGCGCTGATGTACGTGCTGGTGGCCGCCGCCAACTCGGGCGTGGACCTCTGGCACGCCGACCTTCCCGGGATCACCGGTCCCTTCCAGGGCGGGGCCCCCCACGAGGAGTACGGCCCCCCGGGCCCGCGCTCCATCAAGGCCTTCCTCGATGCCCCGTTCTACTATGCCTTTCCCGGCGGGGGGTTCGCCCGCATCGGCGATTCCCCCACCCGCGCCCTCGCCTATCATCCCCTCTACGAACTGGCCTGGCGTGAGTACCGCGACCCGAAATACGCCTGGCTGATCCGCCGCGAACGGGACCGCCGCGGACAGGACTCCCCGAGCGGATGGCACATCTGGACGCCAAGCGGCACGCCATCCTGGTCCCTCGTCCCCGAAATGGGCGCCAACGGCTCCGCGGCCCTGCGCTTCGAGACCCCGCCGGACGCCCGCATCGCCGCGGTGCAGGACGTCGTCTGCCCCGGCAACCGCGTCCTGAGGGTCAGCGGGCGGGTCAAGGCCCTCGCCATGGCCGGCGGCAGGGCCCATATCCGCTGCAACGCGGGACAGGACGCATTCTTCACCGAGTCGGTGACCGCCGCGGGGGACTGGCGGGAGGTCTCCGTCGAGGTGCCTCCCGGGACCGGCCCCGCGCCGCGCTCCGTGCGTCTTCACGTCTTCCTCGAAGGAGGGGCCGGCGAGGTGCTCTGGGACGCCATCCGGGCGACTGCCGGCGAAGGGGTTCCGGACCTGGTGCGCAACGGAAGCTTCGCGGCGGGGCGGGCGGACGGGCGGCCGGACAGCTTCTGGCACCTGGTCCACGGTGCGGCCCGGGTCCCCGAGGGGCGTTATGATCTCGCCGAGGACGCGGACATCGGTCTGAGCGGCAGGCACCGGAACGGCTGCACGCTGTTCCCGGTGGGAGGCTTCGTCATCCTGCGAAGCGACCCGGGGGACCCCGAGGCCCTGGCCGTGAATCTCGCCTTCGGACCCTACGGCAGCGGGCACGACCACCCGGATCGCCTGACCCTCACCGTCCACGCCCTCGGCCAGACTCTCTGTCCCGACGCCGGAAGCTGGGGCTACGAGAACCCCATGCACCTGACCTGGGCCAACCAGACCGTGGCCCACAACACCGTCTGCCTCGACGAACGCGCCCAGGAACCTCAGGGCCTCTCGAAGAGCATCTGGGCCGGGGAGCGCGGCGACCAACGCGTGTTCGGGGTGCTGCGCCTATTCCATCCCGGGGGGCACCTCAAGGCCGTCCGGGCGACCTGCGACACGGCCTACCCCGACACGTCCCTAGACCGCACCGTGTGCCTCGTCGGGGATTGCCTGGTGGATGTCTTTCGGGTGGCGGCCGCGGGCGACCACACCATCGACCTTCCCCTCCACGCCCGGGGTGAGGTGACCGCCGACGGCAGCCTGACCCCGCTGGCGGAGAGCCCTTTCTCCGGACTGGGCTATGCGCATCTCCAGGGAATCCGCCGGCGGGAGGCCCAGACCGGCATCGTGCGGGCCACCTTCACCGACGGGGACCGACGCCTGTACCTGCTGCAGTCCGTCCCGCCCGACGCCGAGATCTTCCTGGCCCGGGACCCGGAACGCCGGGGAGACGAGAACTCCTGCCTGCTCGCCCGCCGCCACGGCCGCCAGGCAACCTTCGTCACCGTCCTCGCCCCAAGCCGCGGCGAATGCCCCGTACGCCACCTGAGGGTGACCTCGGACGCCGGGGCCGTGGCCGTCGAAATCCACCACGCAGGCGTGATCGACCGGCTGGCCCTTCCCGATGCCGTGGACGGAGCGCTGCGCTTCGAGCGGAGGACCGGCCAGGATGCCCGCCTCCTGGCCCGGGAAGAGGCCCGTCCCGAGCCTCCTCGGCAGCCCTGACCGGCCGCCACCTGCCGGTCGTGCCGGCCAGTTCCTCTCAGACCTCCCCTATGGTGGTCGTGGCGCGCGCGCGTGGAACGCCCGGAGGAGATGCGCTCGGGAAACCCCGCCTCAG
>JAFGRS010000246.1 GCA_016935045.1 Lentisphaeria bacterium
GGGACGCAGGGGACGGAGGGGACGCAGGGGACGGAGGGGACGGAGGGGACGTAGGGGAGACACAGCGATCGCGGCAGTCTCCAGGGGACCCGGGCGATGCCATGCCGCCCTGGCGGTCGAGTACCGACGCGCCGTCCTCTTCGGGGCTGTACGGATCTTGGGGTCACCGCGAGCACGGCATGAGCAAAACATGCCCCCCTGATGACATGGAATGGCACTGCCATGGTCCCTTGATGTCGGTATTCGTCCAGAGGCCGAAGACGCCCGGTCCCTGCGGGATGGGGTGGCGGCGGGGCCCCGCACACCCGGGCGGGCGGACCAAGACCGCTGCGGGTATTGGCGCCACCGGCCCGGGTGCACGCTGCCTCCGCCGCCGCACCCACCAGCGTGACCGTACTGCAGAATCGGACCACTCAGGCATGGGGGTCTCCGAAGAGGGTTTGGCCGAGGCGGATGACGTCGCGGATGTGGTCTTCTGTCGAGGGTGCGGCGCGGGGGCATGGGGGTGGTTCTGCCAGGCGTCCGAGGGGGCGGCCGCTTCGGGCGAACAGGACTCCGGCGGGCGAATCGGGTTGGGCGCGGCCGATGGGGACGGCCCCCAGGGCGAGGAGTTCCGACTCTGCCGCGGGGGGCAGATCGGCGGGGATGGCGAAGAGCAGTTCGTATTCGCCTGCCCCTCCGAGGAGGAAGGTCTCGGCGGGAATGCCTGCCTGTTGGGCGAACTCGGCGGTTTCCGGTGCCAGGGGGAGCGTGTCCAGGTCGATCCGGAGTTCGATTCCGGGGCTCTGCCGGTGCAGCATCCAGAGGGCATCGGCCAAGCCGCCGCTGGTGTCGATGCAGGCGGTTGCGAAGCGGCGGATCACGGCCGCGGTATCGCCGCGGAACTCGAATGGGGGGGTGTGCCGGGTCTGGACCGCGGCCAGGTTGGCGTCGCCGAGGGGTCCGCTCACCCAGAGGATCTGTGGTGCGTCTGCCAGGCGGCGGGTGAGGGGCCGGCCGCCGGGGACGGGTCCCATGGCGCAGCCGGTGAAGCGCCAGTCCTCCGCGGTGGTTCCGAGGTCTCCGCCGAGGAGGCAGCACTCTGCGGCGTCGAGGATGGCGGTGAGGCCCTCCATGATGCCGTCGAAGACATCGGGCGCGGTATTCCGGGGGAGTGCCAGCGCCTGGAGCATGAAGCGTGGCTGGGCCCCGGCGGCCAGGAGATCGGCCAGGGTGGCGACGGCCAGGTTCCTGCCCAGGAGCACGGGGTCGTCCCGGCCGAAGAGGTCTTCCGCGGCGCTGAACTCGTCAATGCTGAGGGCCCAGAGGCCGCCGGACAGCTGCACCAGTTCGGCGTCGCACTCGAAGAGGGCGTTGCGCTGCCGCGGACTGCGGCGCAGGTTCCGGGTCAGGCGGCGGATGAGGTCGTATTCGGTCACGGCGGATCCTCCGGGACGACGAGTTCGAGAGCGCGGGGGAGGACTTCGATTTCGGCGGGGAGCCACCCCCGCGGGTCCCCGTCGAACTCGATTTCGAGCGGCAGGGCACTGCGCAGAATCACCCGCGACCCGAAGCGCAGGGACACGCCGGGCGCCGAGGCAACGGAACCGGTGTAGAAGCAGGCCAGGTGCCTGGCCCCGCGCGGGAAACCGGACGCCGGGATGGCGAGCACCGCCAAGCGCCCGTCGCCGGGGTGAAGGTCCACGTTCGCGTGCAGACCCGAAGCCAGGAACGGGCTCTTGAGTACGGAGAGATTGGCGACCCGGGCAGGGAGGGGAGGCGTGCCGTCCACCTCGACACTCACTTCGGCGGCGCGCCGCGTCAGGAGCGCCCAGGCGGCCGCCAGCCCGGTGCCGGGCATATCCCCGAGGAAGGGGCGCAGCCGGTTGGCCAGGCGGGCCACGGCGGGGCCCAGGCCGAGGTTGAGGCCACACCCCGCGTGGGCTGTCCACGGTTCGCGCCGGGCGCCGTGACCGCGAATGCGGAGGACATCGACGCGCCGGGTGTGCCCGGCCAGCAGCGTCGCGAGCGCCTCCCGTGGGGTCACGGGGATGCCATGGAAGCGGCAGAAATCCGGGCTGGTGCCATTGTAGAGCACGCCCAGGCGCAGGTCCGTGCGTCCCGACTGCAGGACGCCGTCGAGGACGCGGCTGATGGTGCCGTCCCCGCCGACGGCGATCGCCATTTCCGCGTCGTTGGCGTCCCGGGCGAAGCGGAAGGCGTCGTCGGGGTGTTGGCTCACGGCCGTTCGCGGTGTCAGTCCGGCGTTTCGGAGGCCGTGTTCCCAGTCGTGCCAGAGGTGCCTGCCGCGGCCATGGCGGGAGCCGGGATTGAGGATGAGCACGGCCTTCATGGTGGTGCTGGGGGTGGCGTGGCGGGTGGACGGTAGATCCCCAGCCGTCGGTAGACGGGGGTGGGCCTGCCGCGGGTCCAGCCGGTCACCAGCTCCCGGCTGAGGGGCCAGGGCACGGGGGTCTGTTCCAGGCCATGGCGCCGGATGAACTCGTGGATCGCGGGTCCCTGCGTGCAGCACAGCCAGTCCACGCAAGGCTCCGGCAGGCAGGCCCGCATCCGTGCCAGGATGTCCGGGAAGGGTTCGTTCCGCACGTTGCCGAAGGACACATTGAGGAACTCGCAGGGCTGCACTTCTCCGTGGGCGTTGATGTAGAAGCGGTCCACGGCGCCGGCGGTGCAGCCCAGCACCTTTTCGGCCTCTTCGAAGACCTGGGCGGCGAGGGAGGGGGCGTCTGGCCGGCGTCTGCCGTTGTAGAGGAGGTGCGCCTGGCGGACCTTGGCGATCAGGGCCGGGTCGGTCTGCATTTCCTCTGTGCGTCCGAGCCAGTTCCCGGCCGGTTTGGGGTGGATGAGCTGAACGTAGTCGCAGTCCAGTTCCCGGGCCAGATCCATGAGGCGATCGAGGCCATCGGCGCGGATCTCCTCCTCGGACAACACGCAGTTGATGGCGCTGGCGAAGCCGTGTCGGCGGCATTCCCGCAGGAACTCACAGGCGACCCCGTAGGACCCCGGCACGCCGGTAAAGGCGTCGTGGCGGGAGGCATCCGGCGTGTGGATGGACACCATGAAACCAAAGACCCCCGCCTCCCGCAGCACCCGCAGCATTCCCTCCTCGACGTGGTCCCCGGACGAATTGACCCAGATTTCGGCGCGGGCATCGAGGGCCCGGACCAGGCTCAGCAGCCGCGGGAAGCGCAGGAAGGGTTCCCCGCCCTCGATGTCGAACAGGGCCACCCCGGCATCCACCACGGCCCGGGCGCTGCGCAGCAGGAGTTCCTGGTCGAGATCCGCGCCTGCGTCGCGGCGCTGGTAACAGTGTGGGCAGGCGTAGGTACAGGCCTTGGTGATGGAGAAGACGACGGTCGTGGGGCCGGCCGGCTGCCGCAGCAGCTTGCTTTCGAGGGCATGGAAGAAGGCGGTGGAGGGATAGGCGGGGAGGTAGAGGTGGAGTTTCCAGGTTCGGCCGTTGCGGACGACCTTGTTGTGTCGGAAGACAAGGAGGAGTTGCAGGGCTTGCCGGAGGAAGCGCGTGTAGAGTCGGGGTCGTGCCAGGAGGGTGCGGTAGTGCCAGGGCACGTGCAGGAGGATGCGCAGGTAGATCCAGGCTTTGGCCCACCCGGTCAGAAAATGGCGTTGGCGGATCATGCGCGTGCGTCCCGATGCAGGCCGAAGAGGAACCCGATGAACACGTAACTGGCGCATAGCAGGTACAATGCCAACGTGCCATTGAAAATCGCGATGAGGGTGACCTGCCCGGCGACGCAGGCGCGAATGTTGGTCACCAGGCTGAAATAGGTCTCCTCGCCGGCGGGATAGCGGAAGTACCGCACCGCGGTCCAGAGCTGGAGGAAGAGGGTCATGACGCCGCAGAAGACGAAGTCGCGGGTGTAGAGGATGTCTTCGGCGGGGATCCAGTTGCGCTGCACGAAGACGAGGAAGAGGATGGTGGGCAGGAAGGCGCCGGCGATGCCGGCACAGCGGGCCAGTCGCAGGCCGTGGCGGACGATGAAGGTGCGTCGTCCGGCGATGCGGTCTCCGGCGACATCCTTAAAATAGGTATAGTAGGTCATCAGTCCGTTGAGGACGGCGACGAGGATGAGGACACAGAGACGGTTGGAGGTGAAGAGGGGCGGGGGAGGCAGAGGCCCGGCGGCCAGAAACCCGTACACCGTGCACATGGCGATGGAGAGGCCGAACACGGCGTTGCCGGCGAGGGACCAGGCCTTGGCATACTCGTAGAGAACGTTGAGCAGGACCCCGGCGACCACCGGCAGGACCGCCCAGGGATTGAGCCGCCAGGACAGCAGGAGCACGGCTCCCAGGAGGGTGCCGGAGAGGCAGACGGCGGGGCGGAGGGGCAGTTCCCCGGTCACCATGGGTCGGTTGGGGGCATTGACGCGGTCCTCCGGCAGGCCCAGCCAGTCGTTGATGATCTGGTTCACCCCCCAGCTCAGGAAGAGCATCGTGAGAATCAGCAGCCTGCGCGGGGAGCCGCTCTGGTCCGGACGGCAGAACTCGTAGAAGGAGACCCCGATCCAGCCCGCGATCCCGGTGATGAACGAGTAGTAGGGCCGCATCGAGCGGAGGTAGGCCCGGGCGAAACGACCGATTCCCGGCCATGGGCTGTCTGCACGCTTCACCTGTGCGGCGCTCCCCGGGCTGCTGCCGCCGGGCGGAACTCCGTTTCCCAGGCGCGGGCGGCATCGCGCGCACCCGGGTTCCGCCGGCGAACTCAGAGCCAGATGGCTTCCCGCAGCACGTGTTCGAACCAGGGATAGTCCCGTTCCATGGAGCACGGACCACGCGGCCCGTACCCGGCGCCCGCCTGTCATCGCCTACCCTAGCGGGCCGGACGTGGCCTTTCAACCCGCGCCCCCGGGCCTGCCCGTCGCCCCGGGTCGGACCTGTGCAAAATGTTGTTGATCAGTCTATTAGACGTTTTTACTGGGACTCTACAGGCTTTAAACCCTCATTTTGAACCGGCGTTTGGGGTCCCGATGGCAAGGCCATGCCAGGAAAGCACCCGTCCTGCCTCCCCGGACACGTTTTGCACCGTGCCGGAGTCCTGACTGCAATGGCGCCGCTGGCATGCCAGCGGTGGATCCACCCCCTTGGCCAAGCCACGACCATGCTCTCTGACACACCTGCCCCTTGATAGGCTGGAAACGGGCTAAGGGTCCGCACGGAAATAACTTCCCATTTTGGCGAGGCGCCGCATGGTCATCCGCAAGGCACGAGGAGGGCGCATACCCTAAGGCATGGTACCGAAGAGGTACGCAGCGGATGGCCGTGCGCCGCCTCGCCCCGAAGGGCTGCGCCGCTCCTGCTCCCTGGCGGCGTTGTTCGCTCGGGACGTACCACTGCGGGTATGCCCGCTGCGCTCACGCCTTGCCAGGAA
>JAFGRS010000247.1 GCA_016935045.1 Lentisphaeria bacterium
AGCCGTGGCCGCCAAACAGACCATCTTCGGACTCATGGACGGCAGCGCATGCTGACCCGCGATCCTACGAACTCATCCCGGGTAGGGCGGGGGCGCCGAACCCGCCGGGTCCGAACGCTGGCCGCGAGGACGCGGCCGCTCCAGTGCGGGCGCCGAACCCGCCGGGGGGCATCGAGATGCCGCCCGGGGACCGTGCGGCCTACAGTAGGGCGGGGGCGCCGAACCCGCCACGGTACCCCCCCGTCCCCCTGGAGCGCGAGCGTACCGCGAGCCTCCCCGGCCTGGAGGGCGAGCAGACGTGCGATCCGCAGCCGGTCCGTTGGCGCAGGCGCAACGGTCCGCCAGTCCCGTCACCGGAGAGTACGACCATGGCACTGACCGGACTCCAGATCCAGAAACTCCTGCCCAAGACCAACTGCAAGGAGTGCGGCTGCAATACCTGCCTGGCCTTCGCCATGAAGCTGGCCGCGAAGAAGGCCGATCTCAGCGAGTGTCCCTATGCCTCGGAGGAGGCCAGGAAGGTCCTCGGGGCCGCCGGCGAACCCCCCGTCCGAGGCGTTGCGTTCGGGCCCCGGCGCACCCTCGTACTCGGCGAGGAGACCGTTCTCTACCGGCATGAGAAGACCTTCGTGCACCAGACGGCCCTGGCCATCGCCGTGCGTGACACCGATCCCTCCGAGGAGGTGGAGACGACCCTCGCCCGCATGCGGGACTACGTCCAGGAACGCGTGGGCGAATCCATCCGTCTCGACATGGTCGCCGTCTGCCAGCGAGGCAGGGACGTGTCGGCCTTCGTGGCCCTGGCCAGGCGGGCGCACGAGGCAACCGGCCTGCCCCTCGTCCTCTGCAGCCCGGACCCCCAGGCTCTGGCCGCGGCCGCAACGGCCGTCAAGGGGTCCCACAGCCTGCTGGCCTCCGCCACCCCGGAAACCGCCGACGCGCTCTGGCCTGTGGCAAAGGACAATGAACATGCCCTCGCCCTGACCGGTGCGACCCTCGACGACGTCGCCTCCCTGGCCGCGCGCCTCCGCGAAACGGGGTGCAAAGACCTCGTGCTCCAGCTCCCGACCCATTCCCTCGCCGAGGCCTTCCAGGCCAACAGCATCGTCCGGCGCGGAGCCCTCAGGAACGGCCTCAAGGCCCTGGGATATCCCACCCTCGCCTTCATCGACACCGGAAACCGGCTGCAGGACACCGTCGCTGCGGTCACCGAGATCAGCAAGTACGGCGGCATCTGCGTCCTTCCCTCCTTCGATCCCGCCCAGCTCACCGCCCTCATGACCCTGCGCCTCAATCTCTACACCGACCCCCAGAAACCCATCCAGGTCGACCCCAGACTCTACCCCATCGGGGAACCTACGCCCCAGTCTCCCGTCTTCGTCACCACAAACTTCTCCCTGACCTACTTCATCGTCTCCGGCGAGATCGAGAACGCCGGCATCAGCGCCTGGCTCCTGGTCCCCGAATGCGAGGGCATGAGCGTGCTCACCGCCTGGGCCGCCGGCAAGTTCTCGGGTTCGAGCGTCGCCAAGTTCGCCAAGGAGATCGACCTCGACAACCAGGTCGCCTCCCGGCAGATCATCATCCCGGGATACGTCGCCCAGATCAGCGGCGAACTCGAAGAAAACATGCCCGGATGGAATGTCCTCGTCGGGCCCCAGGAGGCCGCCGACCTCGAGAGCTTCATCAAGGCCCGGCTCAAAACACCGTGAACCCTGGAGGGCGAGGCCCCTGCCGAGCCGATTCCCAACGTGCCGCCCGGAGACCGTGCGGCCTACAGTGGGGCGGGGGCGCCGAACCCGCCTTCCCGGGTTCCGGCCGGGCCGCAAGGGCCGTGCCGCCTGGAGGGCGGTCCTGCGCGACCGCCGCGGCCGGGACACAGCCCGGCCCTCCAGCGCCCGGTACCCGGTGCCGGGCGGAATGGGATCGGGAGTCGGCCGCGCGCCCGTGGGTCGGGCGGGGGCCCCGATCCCGCCAGGTCCGGAAGATGGCCGCGAGGACGCGGCCGCTCCCGTGCGGACGTCGGAGCGCCGCGGAGCAGTGCGTAGGTGAGCCCCCATGCCGTGCGTAACCTTCCAACCCCAGGCACAGACGGCGGCGGTCCCGCCCGGCACCCCGCTCCTGGATGCCGCCCGCCTCGCCGGCGTCGAGATCGACTCGCCCTGCGGGGGCAAGGGAACCTGCGGCAAGTGCATGGTCCGCATCCTCCGCGGGCATGTCGATTCCGGCGACCTCGGCATGCTCCCCCCGGCCGCCGTCGTCGAGGGCTACGTCCTGGCCTGCATGGCCAAGGTCCGCGACAGCGATCTCACCGTCGAAGTCCCGGAACGCATCGGCACCGAAGGCGGCAAGTTCGCCGACTTCGTCGACGATGTTCATCTCATCCGCAAGGAACTCCTCCCCGACCGTTGGAACTTCGACCCCCTGGCCCTGAAGTGGTATCTCCACGTTCCCCAGCCCCGGCTCGGGGACGGGCTTGCGGACGTCGATCGGGTCACCCGGGCCATCCAACGGGACTGGGGTCCCCAGCCCGTGCTCTTCCCTCTGCCCGTGATCCAATGCCTCGCCGAGGCCCTGCGCTGCCGGGACGGCCACATCACCGTCACCCTCATCCGCGGCGAGAACCGCCTCACCGTGGTCCGCGTCGAACCCGGCGACACCACCGTGCGCCACTACGGCATCGCCCTCGACGTGGGCACCACCACCATCGCCGTGCAGCTCGTCTATCTCCCCCTCGCCGAAACCGTCGCCACCGCCAGCGACTACAACGGCCAGATCGCCTGCGGACTCGATGTCATCAGCCGCATCAACTACGCCCGACGCCCGGACCGCCTGGCGGAACTGCGCGCGCGCGTCCTCAAAACCGTCAACGGACTCATCGCCCGGGTCACCACCCGGGAACACCTCGACCCCCTCGAAATCTGCAATGCGGTGGTCTCCGGCAACACCACCATGATCCACCTCCTCCTCGGCCTCCAACCCGAGTACATCCGCCTCGATCCCTATACCCCGACCGTGCATGAAGTCCCCTACCTCACCGCCTCCGCGGTCGGACTCGCCATCAATCCCGAGTCCTGGGTCTGCTTCTCGCCCGCCGTGGGCAGCTATGTCGGGGGCGACATCACCGCCGGTGTCCTGTGCACCGATCTGGCCGCCGACGCCGAGGCCGTCAGCCTC
>JAFGRS010000248.1 GCA_016935045.1 Lentisphaeria bacterium
CCGCGCTTCCTCACCCCGAATCGGCGCTCCACTGCCGCAAGGGCAGCGGCGGCGGGAACGGCGCTTCCTCACCCCGCATCGGCGCTCCACTGCCGCAAGGGCAGTGGCGGCGGGAGCCGATTCGCCGGATCTTGAGGCAGCCCTGCTCCTGGCGTGGTCGGGGTGGGTATTCGGGGAAAGCGGTGCTAGGTTTGCTGCCTGTTTGTGCCGTGATGTCGGCGGCGCGTCTGCCGGCTGTTGGCGGAGCGGTTCAGGACGGAGGATGCGACATGCGGGTGCAGGCCCTTTCCGGCGGGCGTTTTGGCGCAGCGGTGTTGCTGGCGGCAGGCGTTTCGGCCCTGGTCTTTCTTGTTTCCGGGGGCTGTATGCGACCTTCGCCGGCTTCGGCGCCGGCGTCAGCCTTGGCCGTGGAGACGGGCGGGGCGGCCGTTGCTGTTCCGGCCGCGGCGGCGCCGGAGGCGTCCGAGTGGATGGAGCTTTTCGACGGGACCTCCCTGACGGGCTGGCGGGCCTCGGAGAATCCCACGACCTGGCGCGTCGAGGACGGCGCTCTGGTGTGCCGGGGCCCCCGTTCGCACTTGTTCTACGTGGGCGACGGCGCGGTCGAGGCCTTTCGGGATTTCGAGCTCGAAGTGGAGGTGATGACCGAGCCCAAGTCCAACTCGGGGGTCTACTTCCACACCGAGTATCAGGAGACCGGATGGCCGGGGAAGGGGATCGAGAGCCAGGTCAACAACAGCTTCCCGGCGGATCCGCGCCGCACGGCCAGCATCTACGGTCTGGCGGACCTGCACGAGCCCGTGGCCGAGGACGGGCGCTGGTGGACCATGCGCATCCGCGTCCGCGGACCGCAGGTCACGGTGGATGTGGACGGACGGCGGGTCAACGAGTACCGCGAGCCCGAGGACGCCTCCCCCAAGCGTTTCGGGAGCGGCACGTTCGCGCTGCAGGGGCACGACCCCGGGAGCGTGGTGCACTATCGTCGCGTGCGGGTGCGCCGGCTGCCGCTGGTGGTGGGCGAACCCGTGGGGCCGACCGAGCCGGTCAGCGTTCCCGTTGCCGCATCCCCCACACCCGGCGCCGACCGCGTGTCGGTTCTGTCGGCCATGGCGTTCGACGGGGATCGGGCCGCGGGCATCGCCTTCGAGGACAGCCTGCAGGGGGCGGACGGGGCGGCCCTGGCGGCTGCCGAAGCCGAGTTGGTCGCCCTGCTGCAATCCGGCGCCGCGACCTATGCCGCCCGTGATTTTGCCTGCCGGATGCTGCGCAGGATCGGGACCGAGGCCAGCATTCCCGTCCTGGCGGGGATGCTTGCCGACGGGGAAATGGCCCACATGGCCCGCTATGCCCTCGAACGCCCCGGGGACGCCGCGGTTGCCGCGGCCCTGCGCCAGGCCCTGCCGGCCCTGACGGGCAAGGAACGTCTCGGTGTCATCGCCTCGCTCGGGATCCTCCGCGACGCGGGGTCGGTGGGCGTCCTGGTCCCTTTCCTTGACAGCCCCGAGGCGCTCACGGCTGCCGCGGCGGCGACAGCGACGGGGAGGATCGGCGGGCCGCGGGCCGAAGCCGCTCTGGCGGAGGTTCTTGGGAGGTCCGGCGAGGACCGTCGCGGCCCGTTGTTCGACGGTCTGCTGCGGGCGGCCGAGGCGGCCCGTACGGATGGCAGAGCAGACGATGCCCTGCGGCTCTACGAGCGGCTGTACGGATCGGAGGCCCCCGCCGCGATCCGTACGGCGGCCCTGGACGGCATCGTGCGCACCCGGGGCGCCGCTGCCGTGCCGATGCTGGTGGAGATCCTGGGCGGCGGCGATGCGGAGCTGCAGAAGGCGGCCGTCTTCTACGTCCGCGACCTGCCCGGGGACGGCGTCACGGCGGCATTCGCGAGCCGCCTCGGCGGGCTGGCTCCGGCGGCGCAGCGCGCGCTGGTCGAGGCACTGGCTCTGCGCGGGGACACGGCGGCGGCGCCGGCCATGCTGAGGGCACTGGCGCGGGACGACGCGGAGGTGCGCCTGGCAGCCCTTGGCGCTCTGAAGGTCCTTGGCGGCGCGGCCGAGGTCGTACCCCTGGCGCGGTTTGCGTCGCAGGCCAGAGGCAGCCAGAAGGACGCGGCGCGGGAAGCCCTGGCGGGATTGCGGGGGGACGGGATCGACGGTGCCCTGCTTGCGGCCCTCGAAGAGCCCGAAGCGGGGGTCCGCGAGGCCGCCCTGCAGGCGTTGGCGCAGCGTCGCAGCGTCGCTGCCGCCGACGAGGCGCTGCGCCTGGCGGGCACGGATGCCGTGCCGGCAGTGCGTCTGGCGGCCATCGAGGCGATTCCGGCGACGGGCACGGATGCCTCGCTGCCCCGCGTCGTGCGGCTGCTGGCAGCTGCACGGAGCGAGCGTGAGACGGATGCCCTGCGCCAGGCCATCACGGGCCTGGCCCAGTCCAGCGCCAACGTCGATGCGGTTCGGACCGCCGTCGCCTCGGCCGCGGCGGCGGCGACGGAGCCCCGCATCCGGGCGGCGCTGCTGCGGGTGCTGGGTCGGCTGGGGGGCGACTTGTCGCTGTGGGCGGTCGAGGGGGCCCTGGACGATGGTTCGCCGCAGGTTTCGGACGCCGCGGTACGGGCGCTGTGCGACTGGCCGGACGAGGGGGCGTTGGGGTTGCTGTGCGAGCAGGCGCGGGAGGCGGAGGACCAGGTGCATCGTGTCCTCTGCATCCGGGCTGCCGTTGGGCTGTTGGCTCGTCGGGGTGTGCGGCCGGAGGTTGCCACGCTGGACCGTTACGGCGAGCTGCTGCGGGTCAGCGAGCGGGCGGACGAACGGCGTCTGGTTCTCTCGGGTCTGGCGGGGACGGCCTTGCCCGAGGCCGTGGCGTTGGTTCGGCCGCACCTGAAGGGCGCCGACACGGTCGAGGAAGCGGCCATCGCGATGGCGCGTCTGGCGAAGGGGATCGTGGCGATCGACCGGGAACTGGCGGCTGGGACGGCGGCGGCGGCAGCCTCCGTGGCGGCCACGGAGGCGGTGCGGCGGGAAGTCCAGGAGGCCGTGGACCTGATCGAGGCCATGGGCGATACCGTGATGAACTGGCACGTGGCCGGGCCGTACACGGACGACGGTGTCAACAGGGAGCAACTGCTGCACGTGCCCTTCCCCCCGGAACGGGAGGACAGCGGGACGACGGCCGTCGACTGGAAACCCATGCCCATCGGGCAGGATCCCGGCAAGCCCTGGCTCCTCGATCTCAAGGCTGCCATCGGGGGCGAGAGCCGGGCCGCGTATCTGCACACCTACGTCCATTCCCCCGTCGATGCCGCCGCGCGCCTCGAACTGGGCAGCGACGACAACATCAAGGTTTGGCTCAACGGCAGACGAGTCCACTGCAACCCCGCCTGGCGGGGGGTCAAGCCGGGCGAGGATGTCGTTCCCGTCACCCTGTTCCGGGGCTGGAACCGATTGCTGATCAAGGTGGTGCAGGGCGGCGGCGACTGGGGTGCGGCGGTGCGGCTGGTGGGGGCAGACGGCAGTCGGCTGGCGGGGTTGCAGGTCCGTCCAGAGCTGACGGCCGAGCAACGGGCGGAGTGCGTCGGGGTGGCCCCGGCGGAAGCGGTCCTCTCGTGGAGCATGGACGAAGCGGAGGGGGCGCAGGTGGCCGATGGTTCGGGCCGCGGCGTGACGGGGGAGATGCGTGGCGAACCGGTCCGGGCGGCCGGGGTCCGCGGGGGGTGCCTGGTCTTCGACGGGGTGGACGACGAGGTACGGGCGGACGCGGGCCATCTTCCGATCGAGCCGGGCGTTCCCTGGAGCATGAACGTGTTCGTGCGTCCGGAGAGGGCGATGGAGGACCTCACCATCGTGGGCGGTTTCGGCGATGTGACCTCGGCGCGGCCTGTCGGCTGCCAGCGCTATCTGGTGCAGATCCGCAACTGCGTCCATTTCTGGGGATCCAACGTAGACGTCAGCGGCGGGCAGCCGTTTACGGCGGGCGTCTGGCAGATGCTTACCATCACCTACGACGGCGCCGCGGTCCGGATCTACCGCAACGGCGAACTCCTCGTGACGCAGGACGAGTCCCTGGCCCTGGCGGCTTCCGCCGTGCGGCTCGCCCCCATCGACCACTGGGGCAAGGGGAACCGCTTCGCCGGGGCGATCGACGAATTCACCGTGTGGAACGGGACCTTGACTCCCGAGCAGATCCGGGAACTGGCCCGGGCCCTGGGGGAGCCCTCCCCGGAATCAAGGTAACGCCGCTCGTGCGCTGTCCCGCCAACAGCCGAGAGAGTGAGCCGTTCCGGATGGCGGGCTCATGGGGCAGCCCGGCAGCGTCCGGCCCCGGCGCCGGCGTGAGTACACAAGACGGAGCCGATCGATGAGCACACGCGACATGAGAGCGCCGCTGAGCCGGCGCGGGTTTCTGAGGGCCGCGGCCGCCGCCGGGGCGCCCCTGGTTCTGCCGGGGCGCCTGTTTGGCGCGGTGGGGGGCGTTTCTCCCTCGGAGCGGATTGTGATGGGCATGATCGGGGTGGGCGGGCAGGGCGGCTACCACGTCCAGACGCTGTGCGGTTTCCCCGAGGTGCAGATTGCCGCGGTCTGCGACGTGGACGCCGGGCACCGCCTCCGGGCCATCGAGAAGGTGGAGAGTTCCTACGCAGACCGCCGCAAGGCGGGCGCCTTCCGGGGCTGCGACGCGTACAACGACTTCCGTGAACTGCTGGCGCGTCCCGATCTCGACGCCGTGCTCATCGCGACGCCCGACCACTGGCACGCGGCCATCAGCATCGCGGCCATGGAAGCGGGCAAAGACGTCTACGTCGAGAAACCCCTGTCGCTGACGGTCCGCCAGGGGCGCGAGGTTTGCGCCGCCGCGCGGCGTTACCGGCGGGTGGTCCAGGTGGGCAGCCACGAGCGTAGCCGCGCCAATGCCCGTTTCGCCTGCGAACTGGTCCGCAACGGTCGCATCGGGGAGTTGAAGGCGATTCGGGTGAACATGCCCCTGGACGGCGGCCAGCAGCCCGTTCCGCCGCAGCCCGTCACACCGGTGCCGCAGGGTCTGGACTGGGATTTCTGGCTGGGGCCCGCGCCGTGGGCTCCCTACACCCCGAAGCGTTGCCATTTCAGCTTCCGGTACATCATGGACTACTCGGGGGGCGAGATGACCGACCGGGGCGCGCACATCATGGACATCGGGCAACTCGGCAACGCGACCGACGGCAGCGGTCCCGTGGAGGTGGAGGGCAGGGGCTGGCGTCCGACGGAGGGGCTTTTCGACACCTTCATGAGATACGATTTCCGTTTTCGCTACGCCAACGGCGTCGAGATGGTGGGGTCGACGGCCGGTCCCCGGGGGATCCGTTTCGAGGGCACCGAGGGGTGGGTCTTCGTGCACATTCATGGCGGCAATCTCGAGGCCGATCCCGCCTCCCTGCTGCAACAGCGCATCGGACCCAACGATATCCAGTTGGGGCGCAGCCCGGGGCACCACCAGGACTTCCTCGATGCCGTCCGCACCCGCGGGACCACCATGGCGCCGGTGGAGGCCGGGCATCGCACCGCGACGCTCTGCCACCTTGCCAACATCGCCATGCTCGTCGGCGGACGGCTCGAATGGGACCCCGTCGCGGAGGAGTTCACGAACTCGTTGGCAGCCAACCGCCTCCTCAGCCGCCCGGCCCGGGCGCCCTGGGAAGTGTAAACGCGCCCGCGGCCTCGCGGGCATCCCCCATGCGCCGAGGGGATTGCCTCCGGCGGCCGGGGGACCGGGCCGGCCCCCACGGACCCCCCGATCC
>JAFGRS010000249.1 GCA_016935045.1 Lentisphaeria bacterium
AGCAGGAGCTTCGCCCTCCAGGGGATGCGGCTCAGCAGGAGCTTCGCCCTCCAGGGGATGCGGCTCAGCAGGAGCTTCGCCCTCCAGTCCGCACCGATTGCGCGACGCCCCATCCCCTGGAGGGCGAAGCTCCTGCTGAGCCGATTCCCGGATTGGACTGAGGGGTTACGTGGAACATCCGTCGAGGGTTGCGGTTCCCATGGAGTGCGCTACATTGACGGGCCGATTGCGGTTTCGGTTTCTGTGTGCTGCGGCTGTTGCGTCAGGGCGGCCATGGGGCTCGGGACCCCGTATTGATTTTGGGCAGCGGAGGTCAGGTACGGATGGCAGACACCAGCAAGACGCCGGCCAGGCTGAGTCTGGCCGGATCGGTGATCGGGCTGGCGTTCCTGGTTCTGGGATATCTCCTCGCCAAGGCGGCCAGGGGCACGGTGATGGTGCCGGCCTACCTGAGTTCGGGCGTGGTGATGCTCCTGAGTCTGCTGGCCTATGGTCGGGCGACCTTTGCGCGGCGCCAGGCGGCGGAGGAGGAACAGGTCGCGGAGTACCGTCGCACCCACGCCTCGACGGAGCTGTTCGAAGACGCGGACGAGGCGGTCCGCATGGCCGCCCGTGCCAATGTGCACTATGTGAAGTACTTCGTGCCCCTGTTCACGATCGCCCTGGGTCTGGCGGTCATGGTCGCCGGGGTGTTGCTCTGGCGGCGCTGGGGGAGCCAGGACGCCTTCCCGGTGGCGCAGAATCCGCTCTCGATGGCGGCGTTGAGCGCGATTCTGGGGTTGTTCGCGGCGGTCTGCGGCAGCTACTACGTGGGGGTTTCGCGGGAGCCCGGGTGTCGTTGGCTGCGGCCGCCCGGCGCCTGGATGTTTCTGAGCGGGGGTTTGTTTGTTCTGAGCGGCGCGGTGATGCTGTGCGAGCATTTCCGCAAGTGGGTGGATGTGGTGGATCACCGCGCTGCCCTGGTGGGCATTGCGTTGCTGGTGGCTCTGGGCGTGGAGTTGGTTCTCAGTTTCGTCATCGAGTTCTACCGTCCGCGGATGCCGGGGGAGTCCGAGCGCCCCCTGCCGGAGAGCCGGATCCTGGCGTTGTTCACGGAGCCTGGCGGGGTGGCCCGGAACGTGGCGGCGTCGTTGGACTACCAGTTTGGTTTCCAGGTTTCGGAGGTGTGGTTCTACCGCTTTCTCGAGCGGGCCGTGGTTCCCTTTGCGGTGGTCATGGTGGCCCTGCTGTGGCTGTTGAGCTGCGTGGTGACCCTGGAGCCCTACGAGAACGGGATCCGGGAGCATTTCGGCGCCGTTGCCAAGGACGGGAACGGCGAGGTCCGCATTCTCGGCCCCGGGTTCTACCTGAAGCTGCCCTGGCCCTTTGCGACCATCCACAAGTTCCCGGTGGAGCAGGTGCAGTCTCTGATCGTCGGGCAGACCGGCGGGGACGAGGCCGGAGAAGACGGCATCGGGGAGTATGGGGAGACGACCGAAGAGAGCGAATACCTCGATGACGTCATCCTCTGGAGCAAGCGTCACCGGGTCGGGGAGCTGCAGTTCGTGGTGGCCAACGATCCGCGCCGGAGCACGGTCGATACCAAGGTCGACCAGGGCACGATTCCGGTTTCCTTTCTGGCCGTCAGCATTCCGGTGTACTTCCGGGTGTCGAATCTGTACGACTATGCCTACCGGCACCGCAATGCCGCGGCGGCCCTCAAGTCCCTGGCGACGCGGGAGGTGGTCCGCTACCTGGCGCAGGCGGATTTCAGCAGCGCCCTGGGGGCGGAGCGCGCGGTGGCGGGGGAAGTGATTGCGCGGCGGATCGACGCCTCGGCCAAGCGTCACCGGCTGGGGGTCGAGATCGTGTTCATCGGCATGCAGGGGATCCACCCGCCGGTCGAGACCGGCGACGCCTTCGACGCCGTGGTGGGGGCGCGGGAAGAGATGGAGGAGAAGATCCTGGACTCCCGTGCCTACGCCACCAAGAAGCAGCCCGAGGCGGATGGAGAACGCGAGCGTCTGCTCAACGAAGCGGAGGCGTACCGGCAGGAGCGCGGGCAGGTCTCCGCCGCCGAGGCCCAGCGCTTCCGGAAGCAGCTTCTGGCCTACCAGGCCAGCCCGAAACTGTTTGTGCTGAACAGTTTCCTTGATGTACTCGAGAACGAGGGCTCGACCGTCCGGAAGTACGTCGTCGGGACATCGCAGGCCTCGGAGGTGCTGATTCTCGACCTGCAGGAGAAGCTGCGTCCGGACCTGCTGGACGTGGATACAACGAAGCGGAGCGAGGACGAATAGACAGGGCGGGTTCCGCGCCGAGCGGGAGCGCCCCTGGAGGATGCCGCATGAACGAGAAGCGGAAGTGGCAGCAACACTGGCCGGTCATGGTATTGGCGGCGGCCGTCGTGGTGATTTTTCTGGCGGCGCTGATGACCTTCCAGGTGAGCGAGACGGAGATTGCCGTGGTCAAGCTCCTGGGGAAGGCGAAGGAGGAAGCGGACGGCACGGTGAAGGTGTACGGCCCGGGTCTGCACCTGAAGTGGCCCTTCATCGAGGACATCTGGCGTGCCGACAAGCGCCTGCAGGCGTACGAGTTGAAGAAGGGCCGCTTCGAGCAGATCACGACGGCGGACAACAACCAGGTTGTGGTCAGCACGTATGTTCTCTGGCGGGTGGCGGACCCGGCCCTGTTCTTCAAGAGTTTCCCGCCGCCGGAGAGCGACTATGCGGCGGAGCTGGACAGTCTGGTGCGGAGCGCCCGCAACAACGTGCTGCCCCAGCACAGCCTGACGGAGCTGGTCAATGTCGAGCCGGGCAAGGCCAACCTGGGGACGATCGAGCAGGAGATCCTGGCGCAGGCCAGGCCGAAGGCGCTCGAGCAATACGGCATCGAGATCGTCGAGATCGGTCTCAAACACCTGGGCTTTCCCGAGCAGGTTTCGCAGAAGGTGTTCGCGCGCATGCGGGCGGAGCGGGAGAAGCGTTCGCAGGAGTACCTTTCCCTGGGTCTGCGGGAGTCGCAGCGGATCCGGGCCGAGGCGGATCGCCGGGCCAGCGAGACGAAGGCCAAGGCCCAGGCCGACGCCAAACGCATCCGTGCCGAGGGTGACGAGGAGGCGGCCAAGAACTACGCGGTGTTCCGGGAGAGTCCGGAGCTGGCCGCGTTTCTGCGCAAACTGGACTCCCTGCGTCTGACGCTGTCGGAGAAGACAACCCTGGTCGTGGACACCAACACGCCCCCCTACGACCTGCTGCTGCGGGGCGCGACGGACATCCACGAGGATTCTCCCGTTAAGCCGGCGGGCGGAAGCGACTGATGGCCACCACGCACACACACGGTCCGGATGGGACGGAGGGCATGGGCGCGGGTCTGTCTGCGCTGATGCGGATGCTGCGGGCGCTGTTTTTCGGCCTGCGCATTCTGATCGTTGTCATCTTCGTCTGGCTGGTGTTCAGCGGCGTATTCAAGGTGGAGGACGGCAAGGAGGCGCTGCTGTTCCGTTTCGGCAAGCTGCAGCAGAAGGTGATCGATCCGGTGCAGGGGCCCACGGCGGTGCTGACCAGCGGGCATTGGTACTGGGCCTGGCCCTACCCGGTGGACCAGGTCAAGATCATTCCGGCGCAGCAGGCTATCTCCGTCTCCACGGAGTCCATCTTCTGGCCGCGGACGAACCCCAACCAGGTGCAGACCCCGGACCCCGCCCTGCTGCAGAACCTGCCCTTGGCGCCGGGTGAGGACGGCTACCTGCTGACCGGGGACACGAACATCATGCATGCCGTGTGGCAGCTCACCTACCGGGTTTCCGACGCCCGGCAGTATTACCTGAACATCTACGACGACAGCGAGGCCCGCAGGGTGGGGATCCCGGGGCAGGCCCGGCGGCTGCGGGGGCACGAGGCGATTGTCCGCAACGTCCTGGCCAACGCCGTGCTGGCCGAGATGGCGACGTGGACGGTCGAGGACGTGTTGCGTTCGTCCCGCACCAGTCCGGCGGACGCCGAAGTGAAGGAGCTGCTGACCGAGAACGTGCGTCTTCGGGTGGAGAAGCGTCTGCTGGAACTGGACACGGGGGTCGAGGTGCAGTTGGTGAATCTGGTGGACGTACAGCCGCCGACGGCGACGCTGGCCGCCTTTGACAAGGTGGTTGCGGCGAGTCAGGACCAGAGCAAGCTCATCGAGGAGGCCGAGAGGCATGCCGCCACGGTGGTGCCGGCCGCGGAGGGGGAGGCATTCCGGATCCTGGACGAGGCCCGCGCCTACAAGACGCGGATCGTCGAATCGGTCAAGGCGGAGGGGGCCTACTTCCAGACCGTTCTGGGCGAATACCGCAAGAACCCGCGGACCATGCTGGTGGCGCTGTATACGGACACCATCCGGGACGTGCTGACGCGGGTGCAGACCAAGTACATCCTCCACGTCAACACCGACGGGCAGCAGGAGATCCGCCTCCAGCTCGGACCCGAACCCATCAAACTGGGGCAGGACCGGCAGACGAGCGGGGACCACGGCGGCAACCCCTGACCCTGAGGAAACGGGCGATCCGAACCCCATAAGGACGCGGCCATGCTGGGCGAAAGCGCCACGGAAATACTGGACAGGGAGAGACGCCGGGGCCCCGCAGGGCATGGGCACGGCGATGTGGTGACCATCGGCGTCGCGGTCTTCGGCGGCATCCTGATCCTGAATTCCTACCTTGCCGAGAAGCTCTTCTCGCGCACCGTGGATCCCTTCGCCGTGCTTCTGAGCGCCCTGCTGGGGTCTCTGATCCTGGCCCTGCCGATTCTGTGGTCCGCGATCAAGGACCTGGTGCGCGGCAAGATCTACATGAACGAGTTGGTGGCCCTGGCGCTGCTGGCGGCCTTTGCCAACGGGGAGTACCGGACGGCGGGGGCGGTGGCCTTCTTCATGCTGGTGACCATCACCCTGGAACGGCGCACGGCCATCGGGGCGGAAGCGGCCATCGAGGCGGTGGTGCGTCTGACGCCGCGGCAGGCCCGCCGGGTCGTCGAGGGTCGCGAGGAGAGCGTCGACGCCTTCGACGAGTTGAGCCTGGGCGACCTCTGCCGCGTTCGGCCCGGCGAGAACTTTCCCGCGGACGGGCGCATTGTCAGCGGCACCACGGCGGTCAATCAGGCCTCCATCACGGGCGAGTCCCTGCCGGTGGACAAGACGGCGGAGGACGAGGTCTACGCGGGGACCCAGAACCTGACCGGCCTGGTGGACTTTCGCGTCACCCGGATCGGCACCGACACGACCCTGGGCAAGGTCCGCAGCCTGATCGCGGACGCGGAACAGTCGCGCCTCCCGATCATGCGCATGATCGACCGCTACGTCGGCTACTACACGCCGACCGTGCTGATGATCGCGGCCCTGGTGTGGTTCTTCACCCGGGACATCAACCGGGTCATTGCGGTGCTGGTGATGTCCTGCCCCTGCGCCCTGGTGTTGGCGACCCCGTCGGCGGTGATCGCGGCGATTGCGGCATCGTCGCGCCTGGGGATTCTGATCAAGGACGTGTCTCTGCTGGAGATTGCGGCGCGGATCCGGGCGGTGGTATTCG
This sequence comes from Lentisphaeria bacterium, assembly GCA_016935045.1. Classification (GTDB taxonomy): domain Bacteria; phylum Verrucomicrobiota; class Lentisphaeria; order Oligosphaerales; family JAFGRS01; genus JAFGRS01. The sequence continues at coordinate 5,543 of JAFGRS010000249.1, forward strand.
ACAAGACGGGGACGTTGACGGAGGGCAACCTCGAAGTGGCGCGTCTGCAGCCCGCGGAGGGTGTGGATCTGGCCGAGCTGCTGCTGGTGGCGACGACGACGGAATACCACAGCAACCACCCGGCGGCGGAGGCCATGAAGCGCCTGGCCCGGGAGGCGGGGATCCAGTGGCAGGACCCGGAGGAGTACAGCGAAGTGGCGGGGAAGGGGGTGCGGGCCACCTTCGGGGGCAGGCGCTGCCTGGTGGGCCGGGAGAGCTGGCTGCGTGAGGAAGGCCTGGACACCTCGTCCATGGCGGCGACGTTCGGGGAGCAGGACACGACCGGGATCAGCATCGTCTTCGTCGCCCGCGAGGGCAGGGTGCTGGGCTGGATCGGCCTGCGGGACGCCGTGCGGGCGGTGAGTGCCGAGGCGGTGCGGCAGCTGCGTGAACTCGGGGTGCGGCAGTGCTGCATGGTGACGGGGGACAACGAGGCCGTGGCCCGGGAAGTGGGGGCGAAGATCGGCGTCACGGAGATTCGGGCGGGGTGTCTGCCGGAGGAGAAGGCCGCCTACGTGCAGGCCCTGCGGGAGTCGGGGATCCTGGTGGCGGTGGTGGGGGACGGCGTCAACGACGCCCCGGCCCTGGCCGCCGGGGACATCGGCATTGCCATGGGCGCCATCGGCAGCGATGTGGCGGTGCAGAGTGCGTCCGTTGCCCTGATGAACAACGACCTGCGCCGGATTCCGTTCTTCATCGGGCTGGCCCGTCGGGCGCGGCTGCTCATGAACCAGAACCTGGCCATGGGGCTTGCCTTCATCATCCTGGGGCTGTATTTCTCGACCATCGGCATCGTGACGCCCGTGGTGGCGGCGATCCTGCACAGCACCAGTTCTCTGTTTGTGATCTTCAACAGCGCGCGCCTGGTGCGTTCCGGCGAGGGGTTGCAGGTGCCGGAAGCGCGCTAGAGGGCAGCCGAAGCGGCCGCCGGTCCGGGGTGTTATGGCCGCAGCACAGGGGCAGGGATATGCCTGGCAGGAACGGTGATGCGATCGTCGAGGCCATCGGTCTGACGAAGGTTTTCAAGGACTTCTGGGGTCGTCCCAAGGCCCGGGCCGTCAACGGCATCGATTTCACGGTGCGTCGGGGGCAGGTGTTCGGGCTTCTGGGACCGAACGGCTCCGGGAAGTCGACGACGGTGAAGATGGTCCTCGGCCTGCTGTATCCGACCCGGGGTACCCTGCGGGTGCTGGGGGAAGACCCTCAGGACGTGCGCACCAAGGAACGCGTCGGCTACCTGCCGGAGGAGACCTACCTCTACAAGTACCTGACGGCCGCCGAGACATTGGACTTCTTCGGGGCCCTCTTCGGACTGGCGCCCCAGGAACGCCGCAACCGTTCGCAGCAGTTGCTCGAAATGGTCGGCCTGGCCAACTCCTTCAACCGACCCGTGGGCGAGTTCAGCAAGGGCATGGCCCGGCGCATCGGCCTGGCCCAGGCGCTGGTCAACGACCCGGACCTGGTGATCCTGGACGAACCCACCAGCGGGCTGGACCCCATCGGCTGCCGGGAGGTGAAGGACGTGATCCGCCTGCTCGCCCGGCGGGGCAAGACGGTGCTGATGTGCAGCCATCTGCTGGCCGATGTGCAGGACATCTGCGACGAGGTGGTGGTTCTGTACGGCGGCAGGATTCGCAGTCAGGGCGCGTTGCGCGAGGTGTTGACGGTGCAGGACCGCACCCGCCTGGTGATGCCGCGGCTGGAGGCGAGACAGCAGGAGGCGTTGGTGGCCTGGCTGCGCGGGAACGGGATTCAGGGGGAGGTCCAGATCGACAGTCCCACCATGGATCTGGAGGACTTCTTTCTGGAGGTGGTCCGTCAGGCCCGGGATGCGAGTCTGGAGACCGCCGGGGCCCAGTCCGGCGGCCAGATCGCGGCCTACCTCCGCGGTGGGGAGGAAGCGGCGCCGGCAGACGCGCACGCGGTGTTGGAGGCGCTGAGCCGGGACCCCGGCGGAGAGGCGGCCGGGGGAACCGAGGAGGCGCAGCCGCCCGAGGCGGAGGCGGCCGCGGAGATCGACCGTGGCAAACTCGAACAGTTGTCCGGCGCCGCCCCCGAACCGGCGCCGCGGCAGGCGGAAGCGACGGACGCCAAGGCCCCGGAGGGCGTAGACCTCGAAAAGGCAAGGGAACGCCTGAAGGGATTGCTGGGCGGGACGGACACACCCCGGCGCGATGGATAGCGCCGGCCACGGTATCGGGACGGCACCATACAACCCAGGAACACCCATGACGAAGATGAGGAAAAGCACCGCCGCCAAACGGCAGCCGGAGTCCCCGGCCGGAGAGGGGGACACAGGGGCCCTCGTGGAACGCCTGGCCGGCGTCTACCGGACCTGGATCCTGCCCTACAGCAAAGCGATTGCGGCGGTTCTGGTGATCGGGTTGGCCGTGCTCACGGTGGTCAAGGGCGTGGAGTCGAGCCGCGTGGAACGGCAGGGGAAGGCCTTTGCGGCACTGGCCAAGGCCGAGGACGTGGACGCCTGGATGAAGGTCAGCACGGAACACGCGGGAACCACGGCCGCGGCGCGGGCCCTCCTCGAGGCGGGACGGCACCTGAGTGAAGAGCGCAAGTTCGAGCAGGCGGCCACCAAGTTCGCGCTGGCTGCCAAGGAGGCCGTGGATCCCTCCCTGCGTACCGCCGCCGCATTGGGCGAAGCCTATGCGTTGGAGGCGTCCGGGAGAGGGGACGTGGCCGAGAAGCGCTTCACGGACCTGGCCCAGAGCGGCATCGCCGAGGCCCTCGTGCTGGACTGCTGGCTCGCGGCCGGACGCTGCGCCAAGACGCAGGGGAAACTGGCGGAGACAGAGAAGTACTACGAACGCGCCCGGGGACTGGTGGGCGAAGACCGCTTTGCCGAGATGCGTGTCGACTCGGCCGTCAAGGCACTCCAGAGCGCCCGGCACGCGGTGCGCGCAACTCCCCCGAAGGCAGAAACAGCCCCCGAAGCAGAGGCCGCGCCCGGCGAGGCGCCGCCGGCCTCCCCTGCACCCGCCGTACCGGAATGAGCAGCGCCCCTGCGCCCCGCCCTCCCGTAGGCCGCACGGCTCCGCGGAGCCCTTCGACTTGGCTCAGGGCCTTGAGCAAGGGGTGCGTGGGCGCACCCCGCGTCGAAACGGCGTCGCCCTCCAGGGGACGGGTCGGTGCTGCCTGGAGGGCCAATCTCCCGCTGAGCCGATTGCCGAGCCCTTGCGGCTTTCACTGAGGCATGGACCGAAATCCCGCCATGCGGCTTTTCCTGCGCGAAAGGCATGCCATATTACGGAATTTTCGTGTGCGCTACAGGGACGTACAGGCAACGGGACAACAGGCATGAGTCCAGCGGCTGCGGGTCCGGGCAATTCTCTCTCGGTGCCGGTCAAGGACGGCATCGGTCGCAGCAACCCGATCCTGGTACAGGCGTTGGGCATCTGTTCGGCGCTGGCGGTAACGGCGCTGGTGAACCCCACCCTGGTGATGGGTGCGGCCCTCATCTTCGTGGCCTCCCTGAACGGCCTGATGATCAGCCTGTTGCGGAACGCCATCCCGCACCGGGTGCGGCTGATCGTGCAGATGCTGATCATCTCGGTCCTGGTGATTCTGGTGCATCTGTACCTGCGGGCCTACCACTTCGAGATGAGCGAGACCCTCGGGCCCTATGTCGGGCTGATCATCACCAACTGCATCATCCTCGGGCGCAGCGAGGGCTTCGCGCTGCGCAACGGTCCCCTGGCCTCGTTCCTGGACGGGATCGGGCAGGCCGCCGGGTATGCGCTGATTCTGTTGGCCATCGCCGTCATCCGGGAACCCCTCGGCAGCGGCACCCTGTGCGGCCTGCGCGTGCTGCCCGAGACCTTTCCCGCCGCCATGCTCCTGAAGGCGGCCCCCGGCGCCTTCATCACCATGGGAGTCGTGGTCTGGGTCGTCCGCGCCATCTGGCCCGAGCCCCAGCAGACCGAGCATCCCGAGTCCCTGCACTAGGGACCCGGGCGGAGGATACGGCCATGACAGAATCGTCCCTGTTCGGCGGACTCGCGGTGGTCTTCCTGGCCGCGATTCTGACCAACAACATCCTGCTGAGCAAGTTCCTGGGGATGTGTTCCTTCATCGCCATCAGCCGGAACATGCGCACGGCGGTGGGGATGGGCATCGCGGTCACCTTCGTGACCCTGTTCACGGCCATGATCAACTACCTGATTTACTACGGGGTGCTGGTCCCGGGGGCGCCCCTCTGTGCGGCCGACCTGACCTTTCTGACCTTCCTGATCTTCATCATGATGATCGCCGGCTTCGTGCAGTTGGTGGAGATGTTCCTGGAGCGTTTCATCCCGCTGCTGTACTTCAACCTGGGGATTTTCCTGCCCCTGATCACGGTGAACTGCGCCATTCTGGGCGTGAACCTGCTCATGATCGACCCCGACAGGCATTTCGGCTTCGCCCAGACCGCGGCCTACGCCCTCGGGTCGGGCCTCGGCTACCTCCTGGCCATCTGCCTGATGGCGGGGATCCGGCAGCGCCTGGCCCAGGCGGACATCCCGCGGCCCCTGCGGGGCCTGGGCATCACCGTCATCATCACCGGCCTCATGGCCATGGCCTTCATGGGGTTCACCGGCATGGTGGACCTCTGAGCGCAGGGAAGGACCCGAAGGTCCCGGAAGAACAGCAGCGATGATCTACCTTCAGGCAATCGGGGTGATGGCCGTCATCGGCGGAGCGCTGGCAGTGCTCCTGCTGCTGGCCGACCGCTTCCTCTGCAACTACGGTCCCTGCCAGGTCCGGATCAACGAAGAGGAACCCTTCACGGTCCAGGGGGGCGGGAAGCTCCTCGATGCCCTCTACGACCGCCGCATCTTCATCCCTTCGGCCTGCGGCGGACAGGGGACCTGCGGCTTCTGCAAGGTCCAGGTGCTCGAAGGCGGCGGCCCGGTGCTGCCCACGGAACTTCCCTTCCTGGAAGAGACGGAACTCACCGCCGGCACGCGCCTGGCCTGCCAGGTGAAGATCCGCGACGACATCCGCATCCGGGTCAAGGAGGAATTCCTCCACATCCAGGAGTTCCGCTCCGAAGTGGTCACGGCCACCATGGTCACCCCGGACACCCGGGAGATCCACCTGCGTCTGATCGAGCCTGCGGAGATCGACTTCCGCCCCGGGCAGTATGTCCAGGTATTCGTGCCGGGGACTCGGGACAAGACCTTCCGGGCCTACTCGATCGCCTCGCCGCCCAGCCGCAGGGATGCCGTCGAGCTGTTGGTGCGGCTGATCCCGGGCGGACTCGGTTCCGGATACCTCCACCGGGTGCAGCCGGGCGAGGAAGTCCGCTTCACCGGCCCCTACGGCGAGTTCCAACTCGACCCCGGCATGGAATTGGTCTGCATCGGCGGCGGCTGCGGCATGGCGCCCATGCGCTCGATCCTGCGCCATGTGGCGGAGGAGACCCCGGACCGCAAGGCCTGGCTGTTCTTCGGGGCGAGGACCGCCGAGCAGGTCATGTACCACAGCGACTTCGCCTCCCTGGCGGAACGGGCGCAGGGGCTGGAAGTGCACTATGCCCTCTCCGAGCCGGAGTCCAGCCCCGACTGGACCGGTGAGACGGGCTTCATCCATGAGTCGGCGGACCGGTTCCTGAAGGACGGGGAAGGCAAGCAGGTGTTCCTCTGCGGCCCGCCCCCCATGATCAAAGCCGCCATCGAAGTGCTGACGGCCAAGGGCATCCCCAGGGAACGGATCTTCTACGACGAGTTCTGAGGCGCCGGCGGCGAGAGCCGTACCGGCAAGCGGTTCGTCCGGGAACATGAGCACACTACCCGAAAACACATCCCGCCCCGAGAACCGGCTTCCGGCCGTCCTGGCACGCCTGGTCGCCGGGGACACGGCCCGCCCCCCGACGTCGTCCCTGCCGGGGGGCAAGGCCATGGGGCGGTACCTGCTGGCTTCCCTGGTCGGGGCCGTGCCCTGTCTGGCCTGGAGTGCGCACTGGTTTGGCGGGCGCGTCTGGGCCATGTGGGCGACGGCCTTTGCCGCCGGGGCCTCTGTCGAGATCGTGACCGCGGCGATCCGTCGCCGGCCGATGGGAGGCGGCAGCCTGGTCTACGGCGCGCTGTTCGCGCTGGTTCTGCCGCCGGAGGTCCCCCTGTGGATGGTGGCGTTGGGCATGATGTTCGGGACGCTCTTCGGCAAGGAAGCGTTTGGGGGGACGGGGTGTCACATCTTCTCGCCGGTCCTGGTGGCGAAGGGGTTCCTGCTGTTCAGCTATCCGACCCGGACGCAGGGGGTGTACTTCGGCAATCTGCTGAACCTGGAAGTGATGCGGGAGATCCAGGGCAAGGCCGAACTGGTTGCGGTCCCCGACGCCTGGCTGGTGGCCGCGCTGCTGATGCTGGCTGGGGCGGTGGTCCTGGCGTGCGTGCGGCCCGCGAGCCTGCTGATCACCGCCGCGATCCTGGCGGGGGCCGCGGGGGTGGCGATCGGCTTCGCCCAGGTCGAACGCCTCCCCTACGGCAACGTGATCGAGTTCATGGCCGCGGACGGATTCCTCTTCGGCGCCTGCTTCCTGGCTGTCGATCCCGCCTGCTCGCCCCGTGACCGCGGCGCCTGCGTGCTCTACGGCCTGCTCATCGGTACCGTCGCCGTGCTGATGCGGACCTTCTCCACCTACTCCGAAGCGATGCTGTGCGCCGTGCTGGTGGGAAACCTCTTCGCTCCCACCCTCGACATCCTCGCCGCCGGACGGCAGGAAGGGAGGGTGGCACCATGAAGAACGGCAGCGTCTATTGCGTGGTCTTCACGGTCCTGCTGAGCAGCCTGTGCGCGGCGTTGCTGGCCCTGGCGCACACGGCCTGGTCCCCCAAGATCCAGGCCAACGAGCGCTACGCGCGGACGCGTGCCCTCGTGGATGCCATGGGCCTGCTCTCCGAGTCCATGTCCCGCAAGGAGATCATCTCCCTGTTCGACCGTGCCTTCCGGCCCAGGAACCGCGGCGAGCTGGAGGTGTTGGAGGCTCGGCGGGAGGGGGAGTTGCTGGGGTATGCGCTGGACGTGCTGACCCAGGGCAAGTACGGCCCCATCAAGGCGGTGCTGAGCATCACCCCGGACGAGCAGGCCATCAAGGCGTTCCGCGTCTACCAGCAGAACGAGACCCCGGGCCTGGGCGGCCGCATCTCGGAGCCGGCCTGGCAGGCACAGTTCAGCGGCAAACCCCTCGTCTCGGAAGGAATGACCGGGATCATCATCAGCAACACGGTCAAGGGCGTCAACGTGGTGGACGCCATCTCGGGAGCCTCCAAGACCACGTACGTGCTCGGACAGACCATCAACACCCTGCTCGTGCGCTTCCTCTCCGGAGGCATGGCCCTCGAACCCCTCGACCTCGGCCTCACCGCCGATGCGGTGACCCGGTCCACCCCCGGATACCCGAAGAACCTCCAGAAACCCCCGCACCTGCGCGAGGAAGTCCGCCGCCCCGACTTCATGGTCCCGCCGGGGGTGACCAACCTGGCCTTCGGCAAACCCGTCACCGGCAGCATGGACGAGGAACCGATCATCGGGGAGCTGGCCCAGATCACGGACGGGGTCAAGAAGAGCGGGGAATTCGACTTCGTGGAGCTCGACCCGGGGCCGCAATGGGTGCAGGTGGACCTCGGTTCGATGAATACAATCCACTGCATCGTCGTCTGGCATTACTACAAGAACCCGGTGATCTACAACGATGTCATCGTGCAGACGGCCGACGACCCGGAATTCACCCAGAACGTGCGCACCCTGTTCAACAACGACCACGACGATTCGAGCGGCCAGGGCGTGGGTACGGATACGGCATTCTTCGCCCGCTGGTGGGGCGAACTGGTCGACACGCGGGGCCCCGGCAAGGCGGGTACCCCGATGCGGTGCATCCGGGTCTGGACCAATGGCGGCTGTGGGGACGAAGATACACGGTTTGTCGAGATCCAGGCGTTCGGCAAGTGACAGCGGATCCAAGCAGGAAGGCGGACGCCGCCGGGCCCGGAGCGCCGGCGGGCGCGGAAGCCGCCAAGGAGAAATGGATATGATGCGAGACGTACGGAACGTGTTGTGGGCCGCGGTACTGCTGGCGGGGCTGGGATTGTCCGGGACGGCCCGGGCGCAGGAGAAGGTCGAGCTGGAGATTGTGCTGCCGCGGCCGATGTTCACGGGCACGCCCAAGCACATCAAGACGGCCAATCTGGAGCCGCCCCGCAAGGAACAGAAGCGTCCGGCCTTTCTGGTGCCGAAGGGGACGGTGAACCTGGCCGCGGGCAAGGACGTGAGCGGCAGTGACGAGGAACCCGTGATCGGCGAGCTGGAGCAGATCACCGACGGCGACAAGGAAGGGGTCGAGGGCAGCTATGTCGAGCTGGGGCCCGGCAAACAGTGGGTGCAGATCGACCTCGAAAAGAAGGCAAAGGTCTATGCCGTGGTGGTGTGGCATTTCCACAGCCAGGCCCGGGTGTATCACGACGTGGTGGTCCAGACGGCCGACGACGAAGACTTCATCGCCAATGTGCAAACGGTCTACAACAACGACCACGACAACTCCGCCGGCCTCGGAGTCGGCAAGGACCACGAGTACATCGAGACCTTCGAGGGACGCCTGATCCCCGTGGACGGCGTGGCGGGACGGTACCTGCGCCTCTACAGCAACGGCAATACCTCGGACGAGATGAACCACTATACCGAGATCGAGGTCTTCGGCATCGCCGAATAGCCATCATCCCCGACGCGAGCTGCAGCGGCGGACGGTCCCGCGCGGGCCGGCCGCCGTTCTGTTTTTGCGGGACCGCCGGGGTGGATGGGAAGCGTTCGGAGGCATAGAGTTTGGGGAACATGGATCGGCCCGTCCTTGCACCCGTCGGTGCGGGACGCGGCAGGGACTTTCGGGAGTGTCCCGTGGACAGATGGCGGTGGCGGGACAGGCAGACCTGGGCGACGGGCCTGGCGTTGCTGGGGCTGGTGGCCCTGGCCCTGGCCCTGCGCCTCCCCGGCATCGAACGCCGCCCGATGCACAACGACGAAGCGAACCAGGCCTATAAGGCCGGGCTTCTCATGGACACGGGGCGGTACCGCTATGACCCCTTCGAGCACCACGGCCCGACGCTGTACTACCTGACCCTTCCCGAAGCCTGGCTCCAGGCACGGGGGCACTTCGCCGACACCGAGATCCTGACCTACCGGATCGTGCCGCTGATCTTCGGCGTGCTGTTGATCGTGCTGCTCGTGGCGGTGCGGGACGCGTTGGGGACGGTCGCGACCGTGGCGGCGGGCGTCTGGATCGCGGTCTCGCCGGCGATGGTCTACTTCAGCCGCTTCTACATCCAGGAGATGCTGCTGGTATGTTTCAGCTTCGGCCTGCTGGCAGCCCTGTGGCGGTATCATCGCGCGCCGGGGTATGGGTGGGCCGTGGTTGCCGGCCTGTGCGCGGGCCTGATGCATGCCACCAAGGAGACCTGCATCCTGGCCTGGGGGGCCATGGCGGTGGCGGCGGCCGTCGAGGGGTACCGTCAGCGTCGGCGGCCGGAGCGCACCGCGGCGCCGTGGGAACGGGAGAGGCTCTACCACCTCGGAGCGGCGGCGGCGGCGGCCATGATCGTCTCCGTGACCTTCTTCACCTCCTTCTTCACCCACTGGCGCGGGCCCCTGGACTCCGTCCTCACCTACACCACCTACCTGAACCGGGGAGTGGCGCCCGATACGACCCACAACCATCCGTTCTGGTTCTACCTGCGTATCCTGACCTACGCGAAACCGGCCCGGGGGCCGGCATGGGGCGAGGACATCATCCTCGTCCTGGGCGCGGTGGGCGCCCTGGCTGCCTGGATCCGGCCCCGCAGCCTCCAGGGCAGCCCCGTGGCCCTGCGCTGCCTGAGCCTGTACGCCGTGGTGCTGACGCTGGTGTACTCGGCCATCCCCTACAAGACGCCATGGTGCCTGTTGTCCTTCTGGCACCCCTGGCTGATCCTCGCGGGCGCCGGGACCCAGGTCGTGGTCCTGGGTTCCCGCCGGGTCTGGCTCCGTGCCCTCCTGGCGCTGCTGCTGGCCGCGGGGGCGGCGAACCTGGCGCGGCGGGCCCTGCTCGCCTCGGGCCGGTACGCCGCGAACC
>JAFGRS010000250.1 GCA_016935045.1 Lentisphaeria bacterium
AGCAGGAGCTTCGCCCTCCAGGGGATGCGGCTCAGCAGGAGCTTCGCCCTCCAGGGGATGCGGCTCAGCAGGAGCTTCGCCCTCCAGCATACAGATCTCCACAAGTGTACAGCTCCGGAGGGTGAACCTCCAGGTGAGCCGTATCTGGAAAGGGACCTGTGGGCCAGCACACTACAGCCGGGTGCATCGTCCTTCGAGGACATCCTTTGCCCGCACCAGGGTGACGAACGAGGGCAGGTCATCCGGGGGTTTTGGTCTTCCTGTGACGAGGACGGCCCGCGCGCCGACGCCGGCCATCTGGAGCTGTTCGAGCAGTTCCCGGCGCACGTCGTTCCATGCCGTCAGCACGACGACCGCGCTGCTGATGCGGGCGACTTCCTCGATGAGGTCGTCCCGGAAGGCTGCGAAGGGTTCTCCGTAATGGGGGCCGAGGCAGGCGAGGATATCGAGGATGTTCTCGAGGAACCCGAGGCTTCGGCCGCCCTGGAATCGATAGACCTCGGGTCCGGCGGCGAAGAGGTCGATGATGGTATCGCGGTGGAAGAGCCGGTCGGCGACGGCGGCGGCGAGGGAAAGGGCGGCTTCGAACACGGGGTCCTCGAGTTGCATCCAGACCTCCCAGAAGTACGGCCTCAGGGCGTGGGTGTCGACGATGAGGGCGGTTCGGCAGAGGTACTCCTCGCAGAATTCCTTGACCACGGGGAAGCTGGTTCGGGCCCAGGAACGCCAGTGGATGCGGCGCGGGTCGTCTCCGTCGCGGAACTCCCGTGTGCCCTGGAACTCCATGCTGTTGCCGACCTTCGAACTCAGGGCGATGCCGCCGGACTGGTAGCGCAGGCCGGTGGGCAGAGCGAGTTCTTCGAGGGGTGTGAAGGCCGGATAGACGATCACGGTGCGGTCGCCCCTGCCGGCGCAGGTCTGGCGCCAGAGGTGGAATGGGAAGGCCGAGCTGACCATGGTCTGGGGCAGGACATACCGTCCGCGCCGCCGGGCGCGGAGGAAGGCGGTGAGGCGCAGCGACTCGCCGGCAGCGAGGGCGGGCACGGCGGCGCGGCCCGCTGGGAAGGAGAGGAAGCGCGGCAGGGGCATGGGGTCGAGGATGAGGTCCCACGCCGGCCGGCGGCCGCGCTTGCGCAGCAGGTAGGTGACCGGCTGGTCCCAGCCCACGCCCAGGCGTGCCGGGAGGCTGCGTTCGACTTCGACCCTGGGCCGGAACACCCAGGCCCCCACCAGATTGGTCAGCAGCAGGGCCAGCAGGGAGAAAGCCAGGATGTAGATCGGCATGCGCAGGGTGAACAGGGCGTAGAGAGTCACCAGGCCGCAACAGAGGAACACCAATCCCCCGGCCATGGTGAGATGGCGCACCGCCAAGGCATACAGCCACAGTCCCGCCGTCAGGGTGGGGGACTGGTACCTGCCCCGCCGCCAGGGCTGCACACCCAGGAAGCGGGGACCCGCATAGAAGGCATTCTTCAGCCGTCTGAGACGTTTCATCATCGCCTGTGGCGGCCTCCATCGCCGCTCACCTCAGCATACCATGCCGGCGGCCACGGCGCCAAGTTGAGCGCAGGGCGCGCGACTGGAACGCCCGGAGGAGATGCGCTGGAGCCCGCCGCCTGCCTGTGCGTCGCACGCAGACAGGTCCTCGGCGGTATGCCGAACCCACGCAGGTACGGCGCAGGATGACCGACGCCGGCGGGAACGCTGCAGGAATGGGCGTTCCCCTTGCGCGCGCCCTCCGCCACCGTCCGCTCCGTCCGACCCCGTCCGCTCCCTACCCTGTGGGCAGCAGGCCCCAGTGAGCCACGGCACGGCTGAAGGCATGGTCCTCGTTCGAGGCGACCACGGGATAGCACTGCCGCAGTTCCGCGGGAGCATTGGCCGTCACCGCGGCGTGGGACGCCCAGTCCAGCAGATGGGTGTCGTTGTAGTCGTTGCCGATCGCGTACGTGCCGGAGGCGGGAATGCCGTATCGGTCCGCGAGCCACTGCGCGGCGCCGGCCTTGTTCACTCCGGCGGGGAACACTTCGACCCAGATGCTGCGGTGGTCCACCGGAGAGGTGGTGCGGATCACGGAGAATCCTTCCAGGCGCCGGCAGAGGCATGCCAGGCGTTCGAGGTCCTCCGGAATCACCGCCAGGAGCTGGCTGGCCCCGGACGGGAAGTGCTCCCCCCTGCCCAACGGCCGGGAGAAGCTGCCCGCGGCCTCGCACCGCCGGCGGAAATCGGTCGCTTCCAGCTGCCGTTCCTCGAAGGCAAAGCAGTGATTCCCGGGCACGGGGTCATGCACGGCGAAGTTCACCCCCAGCGCCCGCAGCACCCCGATGGCCCGGGAAACCTCCTCCGGGCTCAGATGGGCCGCGGAGACGAGTTCCCCGGCACCCCAGTCCACGATGCCGGCCCCGGAGGAAAACACCACGGAATCAAAGGGGACGCCCTCCCCCAGGACCTGCCGCACGGAGTGCAGGGAACGTCCCGTCGCGGCCACGCGAAGCACGCCCGCTGCGCCCAGCCGCGACAAGGCACCCAGGTTTTCCGCGCTGATGCAGCGGCGTCCGTCCAGGAGCGTGCCGTCCAGGTCCGTGACGACCATCGCCCGGAAAGCCACCGCGGACGTTCCCGCTGACCCCGCGGCACTCACGGCCCTCCACCCCCATTCCCCGGCTCCCCGCCGCCCAACTGGAGGAAGGTATCGAGGGTCCAAACCCGGACACGACTCTCCCGGCTCGCCCAGGCCAGGTCACCCGGCGTTCCGTACCCCCAGACGGCATAGTACAGCCGCACGGCCGCAAGCTCCGGCAGCGCCAGTACCGCCCGCAACGCCTCCGCACGGTCCTCGACGAAGTGCACCGGGCAACCCCGGTGGCGGGCCGACAGGGCCGCAAGCATCGCCGCCTTGGTGCAGCCGCGGTCCAGGCCCTGCACCCGGTCCGGGCCGACGGGGATCCCGGCGGCTGCCAGCAGGGCGTTGCAGAAGCGTTCCTGCTTCGTGGTCAGGATATGGACATCGTGGTCTGCCAGCGCCGCGGTCAGCCGTTCCGCCACGCCGGGGTAGAACCGGTGTCGGCCAAGCCAGTCGGCTTCGTCCTCGGCGATCCAGCGATCCCGGGCTCGAGCAAAGGTGTCGACCAGGCCCTCCCGGGTCGTGCCGAGCTTCTCCAGCCAGCGGTTGCAGTGCTCGTCGAGGCGCTCGGAGAAGTCGCTGTCAGGCAGCCCGTCCGCGGCCATCCGCATCATGATCACGGCCTGGTAGCCGGTTTCGAGGTAGGGCCTCACCTCGAGAAATCGTTGCAGCAGGGCCGGCGGCGGCTCGGGCCCGCGCCATTCCGGCCAGTAGGCGCCCCCGGCACGCCAGGCGCTTACGGCGGTCTCGCGCGCGCTGTCGCACAGCACGCCATCGAAATCCAATGCCACCACCGGTCTCGCCTGCATGCCGCCCTTCCGTTGCGACTCGATCCGCCGCTGGGTCCGATCCCTCCGCCGGGTCGGGTCCCCGGCCGTTCCCACTGCTGCTCCGCGGCCGGCATCCGCCAGGTATCAGACCCGGTGCATCTGGCGGGCGATGATGTGGTCCTGGTACTCGGGCGCCAGTTCGCAGAAGTAGCCGCTCCAGCCCCAGACGCGCACGATCAGGTTGCGGTGTTCCTCGGGGTGCGCCTTGGCGTCCCGCAGCCGTTCCGCATTCAGGGTGTTGAGCTGCAGTTGCTGGCATCCCAGGCGCGCGAAGGTACGCACCAGCATGGCCACCTTGCGGACCGCTTCGGCGTTGCGGAACACGGCGTCGGAGAGTTCGAGGGTGATGGGGCCGCCGTTGCAGATACGCCCGTAGTCCAGTTTGGCGAAGCTCTGCAGAATGCTCAGCGGGCCACGCACCGCGGCCCCCGGCGACGGCGCCAGACTCGAACTGAAGAAATCCCCCTCCCGACGGCCATCCGCCGTGGCCCCCACGGACGGCTCCCCCATCCCCTCATGGCCCTGCGCCAGCCAGATGTAATACATCGCCGAACCCGTCCCGGGACGGACCCGGCCGCCACGGCCATTGTCCCCCGCCGCCTCGCAGGCGTCCGCAAAGGCATCGAAGAGGAAACAGAGCATGCCATCGGCGGCGGGGTCGTCGTTGCCGACCTTGGGTCCGGAGGCCATCGTCTCCCGGATGTTCTCGTATCCCCGCCAGTCATGCGCCAATGCCGCCAGCAGCATGGCCGCCGGGACCCGCTCTTCCTCGAACACGCGAAGCTGCACCGCGGCCAGGGCATCCGCGGCGTTGGAACCGCAGGCGCCGTGCAGACCGAAGTTGTTGTAGGTGGCCCCCTGCGAAAGGTCCCTCCCCCGCTCCAGGCAGTCCGTCATCAGCACCGAGTACCACGGGGCGGGAGGCAGCAGCAGCGTACGGTACTCCCGCACCCGCGCCTCGACCTGGGAGCGGATCTCGGCACGCACCCGCTCGAGGATCCCCCCCATGCCGTCGCCCTGCTCGAGACCGGCGCGGATGGCCCTGTCCGCCGCGGCGGGAAAGGACACCGCGCCGATGTTGACCACCTCCATGCCCCGGCCCGGAATGATGTACTCCCAACACGCCGCGACGGTGTAGTCCCGTGCGTCTTCCGGGCGGTAGCCGTGGGCCAGCAGGGCCGGGATGACGACCTCGTCGTTGCTGTACTGGGGGAAACCCAGTCCCATCCGGGTCAACTGGGCCGCGAGTTCGAGGAGTTCGAGGGGCGTTTCGCCGTGGACGCGCAGGTTGATCTTGGGGTCGATCATGCTGACCCGGCGGGCCACCTTCAGCACCATGCGTGTCAGGAGGTTCACCGCGTCGGCCCCGTCCCGGGTCACGCCCCCCAGCATCAGGCTCTGGCCGTTGTCCCCCTGCTGCACGCCCGGGTACAGATCCGTGTCCCTGTTCAGCGAGATGAAGAACTCCGCCAGCCAGTCCTCGGCCTCGGCTTCGGTCAGGGTCCCCGCATCCAGGTCCCGCCGCAGGTAGGGCATCATGTACTGGTCGAAGCGTCCGAGTCCCACGTGGTAGTGCCCGCAGAGCCAGACGCTCGCGTGCAGGATCCGCAGCGCCTGCAGGGCCTCGGCAAAACCCCTCGGCGGATGCGCCGGCACCTGCCTCAGCATCCCGGCCAGGTCCGCCCTCCCTTCCCTCTCGGCCGCCTCGGCATAGCGCCCGACAAGGGCCAGGAGTGCATCGATGCAGCACACGGCCTGATCCAGAAACCCGAGGGCTGTGTCATCGCCGGCCAGTCGGGAACGGGACGCGAGGGCCGCGGCGCGACGCCCAAGCAGACCCTCCCCCAATACCCTCCCCCAATCCGCGCAGATGTTGCTGATGGGACCCAACTCGTGGGCACGCCGCCCCGAGAACAGACGCCGCCGGTCCGCCTCCCCGTAGATCGCCGCCACGGAGGGGACCGTGCGCTCGAACGCGATCCGTTCGTCGGGCCGGATCACCGGCACCTCCGCCTCGCACTGGCGCACAAACAGGCGCGCCACCCGCCAACCCCAGGACAAACCCTCCGACTCACACTCGGACAGCACCTCCGGCACCCGGCCCACACGGGCAACCGCATGCTCGCGTCCGCGCACACGCTCCCGCAGGCAAGACAGGCGGCCGTCAAGCGTCATTACAGCACCATCACGGGTACACCCAGGGATGCGAAGAGTTCCGTTCGAGGGTTCTCCTCGCGAGCTTCGTCCCAGGCGGGTTGGAACGTTCTGTTGCAGGCCGCATACTTGCCGCCGGCGGCCCGGTTGTACGCCATCAACTCTACACGGACCAGGCCCCGAACACAACGCGCGGCCTCGGCTACGGCCCCGAGGTTGTCCGGAGTGTCGGTGACCCCCGGCACCAGCGGCACTCTGACCACACAGGGCCGGCCGGAGTTCCCGAGCAGCTCGAGATTCCGCAGAATCAGGCGGTTGTCCACGCCGGTATAGCGTCGATGCGCCTCCGCATCCATGAGCTTGAGATCGTAGAGCACCAGGTCACAGCGCCCGGCCAGCCGCTCGAAGGCCGCGCTGTCGCCGTACCCGCAGGTGTCCAGGGCGGTGTGGATCCCCACCAGGCGGCGGAGGACCTCCTCGACGAAGGCCGCCTGCAGCAACGGCTCGCCCCCGGAAAACGTCACGCCACCCTCCCCCTGCCGCAACACCGCGGCCTGCCGGTTGAGCCGCTCCGCCAACGCCACCGCGTCCATGACCGTGCCGACCAGCCGCGTACCGCCGGCCCCGACCATCGGCTCGGGACCGGGTGCGAGACCCTCGGGATTGTGGCACCAGGCGCAGCGCAGCGGACAACCCTTGAGAAAGACGGTCGTGCGGATCCCGGGACCGTCAAAGAGGGCAAACTCCTTGATGTCGAACACCGTTCCCGTCATCGTCCGGATGTCCCCCGCTGCGTGCTCCCCCGGAACCGGGAACCGCCGTGCCCCCTCCAGGGCCGCTTCCGGTTGTCGTCCGCTTCCCGGTGGGATGCTCTCGCGTCCATGCGCGCCTCCGGTCTACTCGGCCCCCGCCAGATCCAGGAGGGCCTGCAGGTTGTCCGCCAGGGGATCCAGCAGACGCCCGCGCACCTGACGGTACTGCCACGCCAGCAGCAGCGGGGGCCAGAGGACGTGAACGCACTGCAGGATCTGGAACGCCTGCGCCCGCGCGGCGGCGTTCGGACTCGGTACGGCATAGAGAAGCAGCAGGGCAGTCAGCCCCACGATCACGAGCGGCGCGGCCCCGAAAACCAGGATCCCGACGGCAAGAAGGTAGCGCCGGCGCATCGGGGCCAGATCGGCCCGGATGTCCAGCACGGGCCCCGATACCCCGTCCACCAGGCTCAGAAGCACCTCCAGAGGCGGCGCGCTGACACGCACCGACCGCTCGCCGCGCTCGATGACCCGGCGGCCTTCGGCGGTGCCCCAACGCACCACCTCGGCCATCGCGGCCGGGCCCCCCGAACGCACCCGCAGGCGCCGCCGCAGACGACCCGGTTCGGAATGCAACAGGGCAAACGACCTCACTCCCAGCAACCAGATGCCGACCGCCAGCGCGGCACCCACAAAGACCACCGTCTGTGCCAATTGCGCACTCATCCCATGGCTCCCATGATCTCCCGACGCACCACCGAGACAGGTTCGCTGGAGGCGGTCCGGCCTCGACGGTGCCGGCCCGGCTCCTTTTTGGACGGTGCCTAGCGGCGCTTCATAAGCGCCGGTACTACACAGATGAGGCAAATTCGAAGGATGTGTGGAGAAAGAGCATCAGGCAGCCTTGAAG
>JAFGRS010000251.1 GCA_016935045.1 Lentisphaeria bacterium
AGCAGGAGCTTCGCCCTCCAGGGGAACCGGCTCAGCAGGAGCTTCGCCCTCCAGGGGAACCGGCTCAGCAGGAGCTTCGCCCTCCAGTCCGAACCGAGTACGCGACGCCCCATCCCCTGGAGGGCGACGCTCCGCGGAGCCGAATCCCGCCGCCCGGGGGCCGTGCGGCCTACGGTCCCGCCAGCGGCTCCCCGAAGTACGGCTTCATCATGACGTAATTGAGGGCGGTCCGGGTCCCCGGCGCGGCCTTGGCATCGGTGAAGGTGACCGTGAACGACGGGGCCACGGCGCGGAAGCGGACGTGGTTGAGGTTGATGCGCACCTTGCCGTCGTCCTTCTTCTTGCCCGAGTTGCGCCGGTCGACGAAGACATAGGACTGCTCCGGGAGGACTTCCGCGCCGGCGCCCAGCATCGCCTCTACGCCGAGCCGCTTCGGGTCGATCTTCCCCGCGGTCATGTCGTCGTAATCCGCGGTGACGAACTGGAGGGTGTAGACCCGGCCCGGGACGAGGCCCGTGGCCGTCTGCGTGAGGGTACTCGGGGGTCCTTCCCGCCGGGTGAAGACGCAGAACGTGTCGCCGGTGCCGCCCGCTGCGCCCCAGCGGGCCTGGCTGTTCTTACCGTAGCCGGAGAATTTGTCGGTCCGGATTGCCTCGGGGGGGGTCGCGACCCAGGATTCGAGTCCGTCCACGAAGTCGCAGTTCCGGAGGTGTCCCGGCACGTAGGCGTAGCCGTACTTCTTCGAGAGCATCTCGGTGCTGCCCTCGACGCAGTAGTGGCGCAGCAGCTGGAACGACCAGCGGTACAGCTCTTCGTCGTCGTAGTAGCTCCCCCAGTACCCGGTCACGCCCAGGTCCCGAAACACCGGGTGGTTGGCGACCAGGTTCAGCTGCATGTCGAGATAGTACTTCGAGTCCACTTCCGGGTTGACATCGAGCGAGATGATGGGGATCTGGTTGAAATTCCCGAAGAGCATTCCGGACCCCAGCACCGCGTTGGGGAAGTACTCGTTGAAGCACTTCATGGTGTCCACCACGCGGTCCTCGAGGTAGTTCGCGGCGTCCTCCTCGCTGGGACGGCTGTGGCAGTAGGCCTCGAAGATGAGTCGCCCCCGTCCCCGGGAGGCGTTCAGGGCCGCGCTGATGAAGTCGTTGTGCATGCCGGGCAGCCCGGGCTTGCCGACGATCCAGGTGTAGATGAGCCGGTTCTCGGGATTCGGCAGGAGCCGTACCGCATCGGTGTAGTGCGCCAGGACCGGGCGGCCGAAGAACTGCTCGTCGCAGGTGAACCCGTCGTACCATGGCGCGGTCATGCCGGGGTGTTTGGCCATGCGTTCGACCAGGTCGGCGGCGTCCCTGGGATTGGTGGTGCCCACGTTGGCGAGCCATTTCAGCCCCATCTCGCGCATCTTCGGACGGTGTTCCTCCGGGATACTGCCGCCGTTCAGGGTGGTGACCGCGGGGAAGATGTGCTTGACGTGAAACTCCCAGTCGTACTTGCCGTTGTGGGGCACCTGGCTGTTGGCGCAGGCCGGGTAGTTGAAGATCTCGCTGACGGCCCGCACCACAATCCGGCCGCCGGAATCCGCGCCGCTCACGACGATCGCGTGCCGGCCCCGGGACACTTCCCGGAAGGCTTCGCGACGGTCCGTGGCGGCGGTGATCACCGGTTCCTTCCCGTCCACAACCACGCGCAAATCCGGATCGTCCGCCCCGCTCTCGACCTGGATAAAGACCCAGCCATCCCTGACGGTGCCGAAGACGAAGTACTGGGGAGCGGCCGTCGGCTGTAACGGCTGCGCGAGCACCTCGACCGCCAGGTTGTTGAGGCGACGATGCGCCGCAGTGTCGACCTCGGGGAGGTCCACCAGGGTGATGACATGCTCGATGCGGAACGCCCTCTCCCGGGTGGCGCGGTGGACGATGGCGGCGTCGAGACGGTGGTCCCCCGCGCCGAGTCCGGAGAGGTCGACGCGATTCAGACCCCGTTCGAGGGGGTACCGGCGGACGATCGTGCCATCGATGGTGTAGACGCAGTCGTATTCGGCGACCTCACGGTCCGTTTTCCCGAACATGTGGAAAGCCATCCCGGGGTTGGCCAGGGGAATATGGTTGAGGAGCGGCTCCCAGGCGACGAGCCGGGGGCGGACCTGGTCGGCGAGGATCGCCGAAACGGAACTCCCCGCCAGCGCCGCCTCGCTGATGGCCTCGAGCGTGACCTGGGCAAAGCGGATCTCGCCGACGTAGTCAATGGCAAAAAGGGCGACCCCGTAGATCCCACCCGTGGTCTCGTGCAGTACGAAGGTCTCCTCCATGTGCTGCCAGCCGGCCGTGTCCTCCGGCAAGGACCGGATCCCGTTCTCCTTGTGCCAGCCGTTGTTGTGGACGATGATACCGCAGTGACCGCTGCGGAACCCCTTCGTCTGGACGTAGGCGCTGATCCTGTAGGTCTCCCCCGCCACGATCTGCTGGTCGTGCTGCCGACAGGTCGCTCGGACCCCCGCCGCCCCCTCCGGATTGCTGAAGACCACCGCACCCGTATTGCCGGGGCCGCCGGTCGCATCGAAAGCGGTCCGCTCCCCGGTCTTCTGCCAGAACATCGGGAAATCGAGCTGCTCGGCCTCGAAGGCCCCGTTGATCAGCAGGTTCTCCCCCGGCTTCACCGCCGCCAGGGCCATGCCCGCCGACACCAGCAGCACGCACGGAGACAGTCGCTTCAGCATGTTCCTCTCCCTGGCATGATGCGGTCCCGGACCGCGACCGGCGGTCTGCGCCGGCTGGGCCTTCACGCCGGAGGCGCCGGAAAACCCGGCCTCGCGCAGGGTACCCTGAGCCGACGCGGCACGGACCGCTGCGTCCTGTCGAATCAAGGGAAAGGTAATCGCCATACGCATGCTTGTCGATGGTTCTCATCGGAGTCGGGCCGTTCCCTCCTTTGCTTTCGGGCCCCGAGGGGAGCCCGGAGGGGACAGGCGCCGGACGCATCCACCACCCGTGGCGCGTCGCGGGTCGCGCGTCGCTGGTCATCTGGGGGCCGAAAGGGGACAGGCGAAGAAAGGGGACAGGCGAAGGCCGCAATGACCTGCGCGAGAGCGACGCCCACCGTGAACGACTGGTCGGACAGGGCGGGGGTCCACCAGGGCCGTCTCACAAGACAACACCCTGCCACCACCCGTCTGCCTACCCGGTGCGGCGGGGAGGCGTCTCTGTCCGGCAACGGCGTTGATCACCAGGATCGGGCTTGTGCCCCCAAGCCGTCAGAGCTCAATGGCCGCGATCTCGGGCCTGCAGCAGAATCGGGCCGGCACGCCGTAGGTCCCAATACCAGGATTCACGTACAGTGGCCCGGCTCCCGTCTGGAACAATCCCCGGTCGTACTTGCCCACGAGCGGTAGATCGAAGATAGGCCCGCCGCCGGGAATCCTCAGCTGTCCACCGTGCGTGTGTCCAGCGAGGATCAGATCGAATCTCACGTCGCCGGCCCTTTCCACGGCCGCCGGATCATGTACGAGCAAGAGGCGCACCTTGGCCGCACTGTCGACGAGCCGCGGGAGGGATCCGATGCTTGCGGTACTGCCCGCGACCTCAACCGTGCCGTCAAGGGCCAAGACCCGTTCATCCAGCAACCACCGGCCGCCGGTCGCGGCAAAAACCTCCTTGATCTTCACGACGGCAGCAGCATCCCAGCAATCGTGAATGCCGCGTATCCCGTACATCGGCCGCTTGACGCGTGCGAGTATCCCCAAGGCCTCCTCCAGGTACGGCAGCTCCTCGACGATGTCGCCCGTGACACACACGATGTCAGCATCCAGGCCGTTGACCCGCTCAACCACACGCTCCAAGTACCTGCGGGACCCTCGATAGTGAAGGTCGGTAATGTGCACGACGCACACACCGGCTGAAGTGCTGAGCACAATCCGACGCTCGGCCAGCCAGACCGGCTCCACGTACAGGGCATAGAGCGCCGTGAGGCACGCCATCAAGAGCAGGCCGGCAAACCAGCGGCAGACCGATCGAGCAAACCTCCTCCCCGAAAGCTGGATCGTTCCTCGATGTCGTGGGCGTCTCACGGTTCCGTCTCTGTGTCCATCGGGCTCTCCATCGGTGCCGTGTGCACTCAAGTACCTATCAGGAAATCTCTAATGGGCCATATCCGGGCAACCGTGAGGCTCATACACCTGC
>JAFGRS010000252.1 GCA_016935045.1 Lentisphaeria bacterium
CGAAGACGCCTCCCGAGAAGCGCCGGATGTGTGTTTCCGGGGGGAGATTGCCGCGGGCCAGGAGGGTGGTGCCATCGGCCGCCACGTGTCCGCCGAGCCAACCATCCGCGAAGCGGAAGTAGGCCAGGGCGAAGTCGTAGTTCGCTTCCGCCCCGTCTCCCTGGGCCGTGTGCCCCGCCACCCAGAAGCCTCCGTTCAGCGTCCCGCCCGTTCCCGTGGTCAGCTTGCCGCCCACGCCCAGGACGCCGCGTTGTGCCTGGGGGAGCAACTCATTGAGGCTGGGGATGGCCACGCCTGCCGTCAACAGCAACGCCTCGCCCTGTGGCCGCGCTTCGTCAACCCCCGCCGCAATCCCCCAGTCGCCCCGATTGCCGGCAGTGGCGAAAAACCCCTCCCCCGGACGCATGCCCACGACCTTTGCCCGCGGCGCCTCGTCAAAACTCCCGGCAGAGGGCTCCACGTCCACCCGACCGACCACCACGCCGGCGCCAACCTCGCGCACAGATACGCAGGCTGTCGCCAGAAGCAAACCCAGCACACCTCGTCGAATTGCACCCATGACGTACTCCAACAGCGAACACCGAACGACAGATCGAGTCCAGAAAGGCCTCGGAGCCGGCCAGCGAAAAACCCCACCATACCCCACCTCGGCGGGGCCCGCAATGGGCCCTCGCTGAGCCGCGTCCCGGACCATTCGCGGGTTTGACTGAGGCACTATGCCGCCGCGGCAATGGCCTCAGTCCACACTTTGCAAAGTGTGGACCGGAACAGCCCCCGCGATCGCGCTGGTTCGCCTCGCCGTTGACGCGGGGTGGCGGCTCGCGGTCCACACTTTGCAGGCTGTGGACCGGCACAACCCCCGCGATCGCGCTGGTTCGCCTCGCTGTTGGCGCGGGGTGGTGGCTTGCAGTCCACACTTTGCAAAGTGTGGACCGGAGTGTGCCCGGAAGCCGTGTGGGTTCGGATCGGCGTCGGTGCGTTTCGGCGAGGCGATGGAGGGAGGCTGCCGACGGCTGATTCGGCGGGTCGGTACCCTTTGCCCGGGGGAGGGTCTGTTGTCAGGGTGTTGCGGTGCCGAGGATGGTTGCGTGCAGGAGTTCGAACATTTCGCGGGTCCGGCTCTGCTGGCGCCGCGCGCCGGCCCGGACTCGGTCCCGGAGGTCCTGTCGCCCGGGTTCGTCGGTGACACGTGCCAGGACCGGTCCCACATCCGCGACGGTGCTCAGATCATCGAGCAGGTTTTCGCGGCAGCAGTAGTCATCGAAGAGGGCGCCGTACTTGTGTGTCCAGCCGGTGCCGACGGCGGGAACGCCCTGGCAGAGGGCTCCGACGAGGGCGTGGTATCGGGATGCCACGACGGCGCGGCAACAGCCCAGGATGCCTTTGGCCTCCAGGGGCGACGGGTCCAGGATCTCGATGTCCGTGGGGAGGCGGCGCTGCAGTTGGCGCGCCAGGGCGAGGTCTTCGGTCTGGTGGACCAGGAGGAACGGGTCGAAGCCGTGGGCACGCAGCCAGACAATGCAGCTGTCGAGGAAGGGCAGATACCCTGCACGGGCCTTGGGATTCGGCTTGTCGAGCATGCGCACACTGGGCACGACGCACACACGACGGGCCCATGCCGCCGGATCGTCGGGGACCCGCGGCGCCACCAGGCAGGAGTAGTCGGGAGCGATGTGGATGCGTGCCGGAGGGCAGCCCACTTCGAGAGCATGTCGGCGTGATGTCTCGTCCCGCACGAACACCAGATCGGCGAGCTGCAGGACACCGGCGGCCGTGGACGCCATGGCCCGTTTCCGGAACGGTCCCATGGACTGGGGCAGCAGGATGATCCGTCCACCCCGGCCGCGGAAGGCCTGGTAGATGAGCAGTCGGATGCTCAGGGTTCGGCTCATGGCCGACCAGGGGTCGCCATACTGGTAGCCCGAGCAGTCCAGCAGGACGTCGGGTCTGCCGTGCCGTTGGGTCTGGACCGCACGGCGGGCCGCCTGTGCGAGCATGAGCCCCAGGTTTACGGGTCCCCAGAAGCGTGCTGCCGGGGTATTGAGCCAGACGGGGATGGGCAGGTAGAAGGAGGGTCCGAGGCGTTCCTGCAGGGCCATGACCATCAGCCGGTCGCCCTTGTTGACCCGGCACGCGCCGACAAGCTGCACGACGTTTTTGCTCATAGCGTCTTGGTGTTCCAGAACAGGCTCCCGTTGAGCAACGGGTTGGTGACGAGAAACCAGAGAAGCGGGATCAGGACGAGAAGCAGGGTCCATTCCGGTCCCGCGACCCGGGCCAGCATCAGGGGCACGAGTGTCCGGCAAGCCGTTTCCTGCATCAGGGTCAGGCGGAAGATCCGCCGGCGGTCCGAGGCCTGGCCGCAGACCAACTGCCCGGTCAACGCCAGCGTCAGCCCCGCGGTCGCCCCCAGGGCCACCACCTGCCAGGCATAGACGGGAGTCCCGGCGACGGCAGAGGGCAGAAGGGCCAGGCCGACACTGCAGGCCTTCAGACCCAGGAAGAACACCCTCCCGGCCCGGGTGAAGTGAAGCCTTCCGTTGCGGTCCGCCGCCAGGAACCGCCGCACCAGGGTCGATGCACCGGCGTGCGCGTCGCTGCCGAGGTCCTTGAGCCCGCCTTCGAGGGCGTTGAAGACCAGGTGGTCGAGGAAGACAATCCCCACAACGGCTGCCAACAGAGTGTGGGGCGCGCCGCCGAGGGGCGCCTGGGCGCCGGCCGTCCTGCTGCCATACAGGCACAGCAGCGCGGCGGAGCAGGCGAAGAAGAGGTCGCTGCCGGAGAAGCGTTTGCTGAACCGGTTGTAGAGGAAGGCGAACCCCATCGCGGCCACGAGCATGACAATGGCCGTTGGCCGGGGTGTGAGGAGCCGGGCCAGCAGCAGGGCCCCCAACCAACAGCTTCCCCAGAGGAGCGCGGCCGCCTGCCGGGAGATCAGTCCCTTCACCAAAGGGCGGGTGCTGAGCTTTTCAGCCTGACGGTCCACCTCCATGTCGGCCAGGTCATTGTGCACGCAGGCCCCCAACAGGAACAGCAGATTCACGCAGAAAAGCCCAGCCGCGAGGGTGATGGGGAGACTCCCCCCCTGGACGGCCAGGGCGCCGAAAACGGCAACCACCGAAAAGCCGCCCCCCTCCAACCTCGCCAGTCGGCAGAACTCGCGCGCGGTGCGCAGCATGCCGGGGCAGGGGTGGGTCCGTCGGCAAGGGAAGACCCCCTCCGCTGTCTCCTGGCAAGGACTCGTCACACCTTTCTCCGCAACGTGGCGAACTCCGCGAACTCGTGCAGCAATGTCTTGTGGGACATAGGAATATGGAGCAGGTCAATGTCCCTTTTCGCGACTGCATTGTACTCTTCGGCCAGCCGGGTCGAGAAGGCGAAGCCGCCGTATTTGAGGACCATGTCGTAGACCTGGCGTTTTCTGTCATCGTCTGCCGCATGGGCGTTGAGGATGTCGATCAGTGTTTGGCGGTCTCGGGCATCGGCATGCTGGAGCAGGTAGTTGATGAGGAGGGTACGGCGGCCGGTGGTGATGTCTTCTCCTGCCACCTTGCCCCATGCCTCGCTGTCGGGCACCATGTCGAGGGTATCGCCGCGCAGGTGGTAGCCGATGAGCAGGCTTTCTCCGAGGCGTTCCAGGACCGGGATATCCTCTCCGGGTGCGCCGGCGATGAGTCCGGCGTAGCGCAGGGGGCCGCGGAAGGTCAGGAAAGCGCATCGGGCCGTGGTTTCCTGGAGGTACTGTTCCACGGTGACTCGGTTGATGCGGTTTTCGGTCCAGTAGAGTTCCTCGATCTGTCCGAAGGCCATTTGGATCGCCTCCCAGGCGAGGGCATTGAGCAGGTCCAGGAGGAGGGGTTCACGGAGGTGCAGTTCGTTGTTGAAGAAGGCGTACTCGGCGATGGCGAAGCCGGTGCAGGCGCCGATGTTGGCGCCGCCGAAGCCGTGCAGGCGGTGTGCGCAGGGGCCTCCGCGCCGCAGTTCCGAGCCGTCGATGTAGTCATCCATCATGATGGAGCTGTCCTCCATGCACTCGATGGCTCCGAGGAGCGGCTCGTATGCCGCCGGGTCGGCGCCATAGGCTTCGAGCGTCAGGGCAACCAGCAGCGGCCGCAGGCGTTTTCCACCCCGGTCGAGATACTCCTGGGTGGGCAGGAGCACGGCCGCGCTCATGGCCTCGTAGTCCTGCTCGAAGAGCGGCGTCAGGCCGGTGGTTTTGGCGAAGAACGCAGGGTCGAAACGTCGCGGCCAGTAGGTGCGGATTCCGTGCAGGATGTGCTCGATGGCGGCATCGTGGAGTCGCCGCAGGTCCCGCGGCATGGCTTCGAGCACTTTCTCGGTGTTTCTCACGAGGCAGGCCTCCTGGTTGTTCTGGCCCTCATACCCATGGGCTCAGGATTGTCCGTAGCGCACGAATCCGTGCCCGCGAGGCCCTGTCTGCGCCTGTCAGCGCGGGCACCTGTCTGCCTGGCACCTGCGACAGGCGCGGACGGGCGGGTCCCACCCGCGAGCCGCACCTGTCCACGTCGAGGGTGCGCCGGGCCACTAGTCTCCGAGACAGCGGGCCAGTGCGTCGACCAGTCCGTCCGTCCCGTGCTGTCGTTCCA
>JAFGRS010000253.1 GCA_016935045.1 Lentisphaeria bacterium
CACGAGGTGCTCCACCGGCCCGGCGCTGCGCCACTGGACCGGGATCGTCTGCCCGGAGAACAGCTCCTGCAGGCCCTTTGCCTCGCCGCGGTACCGATAGGTGATGGTGAGGGACGCATCGTGGAGAGGGGCGTTGGTGTCCAGGCTCAGGTTGAAGGCGGTATGGGTCCCCGTGCCCGTCCCGATCGTTTCGTGCTGGAAGGACGCATCGCCGGTGACGAAGTCGACCCGTGGGGGGGAGGGTGCAAGAGATCGTTCCAGGAGCACGAGCCGGGGAAAGAGTTCGGGTTGGTGGAAGCCCTTTCCCTGCATGTGGACGGCAGCCACGGACTGGCGTTCCCCGCCGGCCGGGGTGAGGTCCCGGCACAGGTTCAGCCGCTGGCGGTTGTGGGGGCGGATGACTCCCCCGAGGTCCTCGGCCGGGATGCGCACCTCGACGGTGTACCCGGCGGCGTCACGCCTTGCGGCATGCTCGATGCGGCCGTTCCACTGCCGGTTGAGGACCGTACGCCCGTCGGGCTGCTGCTCGCAGCGCTCATCGTGCAGGTTGCCGAAGAGATCCACCATCAGGTGTCGGTACTGCCCGTCTCCCTGGGGGTCGACGAAGATCTCGACGCGCGGATGGAGACCGATGTTGTCGCGGACCTCGCGCCGCACCTCCAGGGTATCGGCACCCGGCCGGGTGCAGCGAAAGGCCACATAGAGCGCCTGGGGCTCCCACAACACGCGGGCTTCCGTTTCCCATACCGCCAACTGCAGGGCCTTGTGGTCGAAGAAGTGCTGTACGGCTTCGGTGTTCTGCCATGCCGGTTCGTTCAGGATGCCGTCGATGCCAGGGGGCACACCGACGGGACAGGCATGGATGGTGCGGCGCAGCGCGGCTTCCCTCAGCCAACCGGGCAGCCGCAGCCCTTCGGTGATCTTCGCCAGGTCCTGCTCCACCTCCGCCATGCGAGCGGCCAGGCAGTCGAAATCGCAGAAGTACAGGGGGCCGACCACGCGGCGGACCTTGACGGGTGCCTGGGCCGCGGGCGCCCCCTGCAGCCAGCTCGCGATGGCGGATCGCGCCTGCCGTTCTTTCTCCAGGCATTCCCGGGCCGCCTCCACTCGTCTCCGGCCCGAAGCCGTCTCCCCGGCGAGCAGGAGTTGGCGGGCCGCCAGCAGCTGGGCCTGCACCCTGGCCCAGACCCTGGCCCCGTACAGGTAGCGGTAGGCGTCGCAGAACCAGGGGTAGGCCTCGTCCCGAACGACCGCACCTCCCTGTTCCCTCGCCCGGCTGTCCCGTTGCCGGACCTTCTCGAAGGCGGTGAGAACCTCCGTCGCGGCGTCTGCCTGTTCCGCCATGGCCGCCGCCAGGTCCGGAAGCGCCTGTCCCCTGCCGGCGCGGTAGCCGGCCATTTTCTCGGGCTCGCAGAGGAACTCGAAGCTCAGGCTGCGTGCCAGGGCTGGGGCCAGGATCTCCCCCGCCTCCCGGCCATAGTGCTCGGAACAGACCCTACGCAGGATCTCGGCCGCCAGCTCCCGCGGTCCCACCGCGGCCTGCGGACCGGGGGGATCCCAGCGGACCGGGAAGGGCTCGGCGCCCTGCGTACCCGTGGCGTTCCAGGCACACTCGGCCCCGTGGAGCTGCATCTCCGGGAATTGGGACTGGAAGGAGAGGTAGAGGATGTCCTCGTAGCCGGCGTAGTGGAACGTCCCGGAATGCCGGGCCCGGGCCGTGAACAGGGGCTGCCATTCCCGCGGAGATGTAATTTCATAATAGCTGTAAAAAATTCGTTTTCCCCAAAGCTCCCGCATGCGGTCGTAGCGGTCGCGGGTGCTTTCGCGGATGCAGATGGCGACGTCGGGGGGCAGCAGCCTGTTCAGTTGCCGGATGGCGTTTGCGTTCCACGCGGCGGCCTCCTCGGCCGTCTGTCGGGCGGCCACGGGGTTGCCTCCCTCGGCCACGATGCGCTCGGCGATGCTCGGGGCATCGAAGGAGGCCGGTGAGTAGGGGTAGACCACCGCGACGAAGCGAAGGTCGGGGTTCTCCTCTCTGAGGATGCGATACCAGATGTTCCAGACATCGGCATCGGCCCTGGCGAAGTCGTCCCCGTAGTTCCCGCGGCAGACGGGACAGCGTTCCTTCCAGTGGGCCGGATTGCTCCAACCGCCGCCGTCACAGGCGTGGAGGTAGAATCCGTCGATGGCCGATTCCCTGAGGAAGGAGGCGTAGCGACGGGCCTTCTCCTCGTGCAGGTCGTGCCGGCTCCAGCAGAAGTACTCGCTGTGGGCCGTATGCAGCACGATGTCCTGAAAGTCCGGGCGGTCCTTGTCGCGCGGGTACTCGCCGATGTTGGACTTGGCCTGGCCGAAGAACCGCACCCCCCGGGCGCAAGCGTATTCGTGGATCTCGCGGTACAGCGCCCGTACTGTGGGGGATTCCTCATAGCGGTAGCGCCCGACCCAATTGACCTTGTGCCGGAAGAGCCAGTCGACGTAGGCCTTCTGGCTGGCCACAAAGCGGGCCGCGTCCTCTTTGAGCCGTTCGGGCACGTCCGGTTCCTGCAGTTTCTGGAGCTGCCAGAAGACGCCGATGGGGTACTGGGCCGGCCAGTAGTTGACCTGGCCGATCTGCCGGTCGCGGTAGTCGGGCCAGTCGCGGATGTCGACGGCGTCGAGTTGCGGCTGG
The DNA here is from genome assembly GCA_016935045.1 of Lentisphaeria bacterium. Classification (GTDB taxonomy): domain Bacteria; phylum Verrucomicrobiota; class Lentisphaeria; order Oligosphaerales; family JAFGRS01; genus JAFGRS01. The sequence goes on from JAFGRS010000253.1 coordinate 2,672, forward strand.
CCGTTGGCGACTTCGAGCAGGCAGCGCAGCGTCACGGCGGCATAGAGCGTGCCCTGGGGATCGGAACCGGCCAGCAGACAACGGCGGCGATCCGGCGCAAAGCGGATCGCGTAGCCCTGGGGACCGGGATCCGTGGGAGAGACCTTCAGACCTGCGCCACGGATGGCCGCCTCGCCTGCCGGGGTGCCGGCAACCGCGAGGACGATTCCCGGACCGGCCCCATCCCCGGGGTAGGACTCGACGACGGGCAGCGGTGGGGCACCGAACTCCGCCAACCTGGCGTTGATCTCCTCCGCGCCAAGCCGGAGCTTCGGCTCCCGACTCGTCAGTACAATGGCGGCGCCGGCAAGGGGCATGACCCTGCGCAGGGGCTGCACTTCCTTTGGTTTCGGGATGATGAGATCCACGTCGGAGCCCCGGAGAAGGGCCACCGCAACCACGCCCAGCGCCGCAACGACCGCCACCGTTCCGCGAGCTGCCCGGAGTGGCCCGCACGGCCCATGGCGCCCGGGAGTGCAACGGTCCAGGGAGTAGGCAACCTCGCGAGGCCCGTTCGTTCCCTCGCCGGGCGCGTGGATGCGCCCCGTAGACGGTTCCCTTCGTGAAGGCATGGTCGTGGTTCCTCTCGGGGACGTCATGCTCCATGCAGCCCGGGCCCTGGATCCGGCGCCAACCCGGTCAGAACGTGCAGAGCGTATCCCTCCGCGGCCGCATGGGCGCCGCGTGGCGTCACTGCCCTTGTCGCCACACTTCGAGGCCGGAGACATTCGCGGCGCCGCCGTGGCTGGTCAGCTCGATTCTGCCGCCGGTCACGTCCACGATCCAGGGACCCAGGCGGTGCCACTCGCCGGTGACTCCGCTGTTGTGGTTGCGCGCCACCACGCGTCCATTGAGGGACAAGGTGACGTTCTCCGGGTTGTTGTCCTCCCAGACGTAGGCGTAGACCGCGTAGGTGCCGGGGGGGATGTCCGTCAGGGCGAAGGTCGGCTGTGTGCTCCAGCGGAAGGAGTGGATCATGGCCGCGCGGGCCTCGTCCGTGGCAGGACGCAGCGGTACGCGCGGGTTGTTGATGGGTGCGTCCTTGCAGGAGAAGCCGGGCGCGTCGTCGCCCTCCCACTGCCGACCGTCGATGACGATTGCCGGGCCGTTGATGTTGACACCCCGGTAGAATGCCCAGGGCCCGGTCCCGGCGGGGGGGCCGTCCAGGTGCAGGATGGGGGTTGTCAGGTAGGGGTCTTCGGGTTCCGGCTGCGGTTCCCCGCTGACCTCGACGATCACGCGCCGATAGCGGGTCAGGGGCGGCGAACCGTTGTCGCTGACTTCGAGGATCACGTGGATGCTGCGTCCCGAGGCTTCCGGGACCACCTCGAGCGTTGCGTCGGGGGTGTCTGCGCCGGGCAGCCCGGGCTCGCCCCAGTAGCTCCCCGCGTCCCGGTAGATCCACCACCGGTAGGCGAGGGCATTGCCATCCGGGTCGGAGCTGCCGGCGGCGCTGAGCGGTATTCTGGCGCCCGGATCGGTCGCGATGCGGAGCACGGCCTTCGTCGCGTCCCCGTTGCATACCGGCACGGGCGCGTGGTTGCAGGCGGCAAAGGGCTGCACGCACCAGTCGGCACGCGCGGCCCAGTCGTTCTGGAAGGCGGCCGCCCAGCGCAGGATCGCGCGCTGGCGGTCCCTGCCGTCGGCAGCGGAGAGCCAGCGGCCGTCCCGGCGTTCGAAACGCCCGCCCCAACCGCCCCAGCTTGGGTCGAGGTGGGACCCGAGACCGACGTCAATCAGGTGGAGAAAAGCCGGCGAGTCCCCCTCAGAACGGAAACGCCCGTCGCCGTGGGCTTCGTAGAGAGCGGCGAGGGGGCCATGGTCCCGCAGGATGTTCGCCTGCATCCAGCGGGCGTCGAAGTAGGCCTGTTCCTCGGGACTCATGATCTTCTGCCAGCCGTAGGCGATGGCCCCGAAGGCGGTGCTGAGGATCAGCTCCACCTTCGGCCAACGCTTCAGGATGTAGGCATCCATGGTGTTGTCCTGCACCGCGATGAGGAACAGCTTCGCCTTGCGCGAGACCTCCTCCACCCGCTCGGGGTGCTCTTCCTCGATGGTCTTGAGCGCCCGGGCAATGGTGTTGGCGCCGCCCCAGGCCTGGAGCCAGACCGGGGAGGGGTCGGGGTCGAGGAGCACGTCGACGATGCGTTGGGACCCGGGGCTGGGCCGATCCATGTCGCCTTCGTAGGCTACGTTGCCGACGAATACCTGGCCGCGCAGATGGGCCGGCGTCGGGTAGCCCGGGTCGTTGGACGCCAGGCTCGGGAAGACCCGTTCGTAGGCATCGAGCTGACGGTCCAGCCAGGACTCGTCCTCCCAGTTGTGGCGTGCGTGGGTGGCGTCGCCCTTCCAATGATACTTCGAACTCGAGTGGACGATGCCCCGGATGTCCCACTCGTTGGCATACATCAGGAAGCGGATCATCGAGCAACGGTCGTCAATCTCGCCGTCCGTGGTGGCAATGGTGCGCAGGCGGCCGGTGCCGTCACCCGCGCGGGAAGAAAGACCCGGGGCAGAGACCAGAAGCAGGCAGGGGAGAAGCATCGCTGACCGAACCATGGGTGTACCTCCATGACCGTGACGCTGTCGATCACACGCCGTGTTCCGTGAACCGCACGTCCGCGCGACCCGTTTGGCAGGTATTCGCCGGCGGAACCCCAAGAGGAGAGTGGAACTCCGCAGGTGTCACGGGCCGAGTGGCATAAGTCCCGGAGGAGTCGCGCTCGGCTCGCGCGACCTACTCCCGTGCCGGCGGGCTTGCGCCATCCCCCTCGCGACGCCCTCTCGGCTCACCTCGCCTTCCGCCGGGTAAGGTGTTCTCGGCCTCGCAAGCCTCTGCCTGCGGTCCGGCCCCATGCGGGACCATTGACAAACCCGTTTTTCCCCCAACTACCGCGCCCGGGAGGCATGCTCCCGCACACCCTCGAGGTCGATGGTCACATCTCCCGGACGACGGGGGTCGAAGGAGACCGTGCGTTCCCCGGCACCGGCGCCGACCGTGACGCGCGCCGAACCGCCGAAGGACACGCGGGGCTGGGTATCCCCCTCGCGCCAGGCCACCAAGGCGGTCAGGAAGCTCCACTGCCGTGCCGGCTCCCGGTTGGTGATCCATACATTGTGCCGCATCCAGCTCGATTCCGGGAGAGTGCGTCCCTTGCGCACGAGGGCGGCCGCGGTCTCCTCGTACATGTCGTGCCCGGTAATGGGGTTCCGGAAGCCGTCGCGGAGCTGCAGGTCGGCGACCTCGATGGCGTCCGCCGGCCCGGCCAAGGCCACCAGCGCATGCACATCCCCCATGCGGTAGCGCAGGGCCGGTCCCGCCGCGTCCACGTCGAGGGGTACGTCGGGCGCCACATGGAACAGCCACGAGAAGCGGGCCGGATCGGCGTCGGGCGCCATGGCCAGGTCGTCGTAGACCGCGAACCAGGTACCATCGACGAAGACCACGTGCCGATGCCAGCGCAGCAGCCCGGGCACGGTCTGGTAGGCGTAGGTGGCGTCGCCGGCCCAATGGACGAAGCCGGCTCCCTCGCGGTAGGCCAGCAGGCGTCCGCAGAACGGCCGTTTGGGGGCCTTCGGATTCCATTCCTGGCCGCTGCCGTTGACGAGGATGACGTTATGACTCAGGGAATGGCGCGCGTGGGGATCGGGGTAGGCCGTGTATCCTCCGCCGGCGCTCAGGGCCTGGCCGTAGGCGTGCCAGACGAA
>JAFGRS010000254.1 GCA_016935045.1 Lentisphaeria bacterium
CCCCAGAGCGTGGCGCTGTTCATCCCCAGCCCGACATCGACTCCATAGGCGTCGGTGAAGCCGACGTTCGTGTTGGCGGCCTTGAACGCCCCGCAATGGTAGGTCTGTCCCACCGTGTAGAACCAGGTGTCCCGCGTGCCCTTCATGCTGACGCTCTTCACGATCATGCCGTCGGCCAGGAGAAAGACGTCGCAGTACCCGCCCCACAGGGCTGTCCCCGTCGAAGACCCCGCGATCTTCAGGGTGCACCAGTCGAACCAGGGCACCACCGTCACCGTGTCATCCCAGCCGTCGTAGTAGGCCTCTCCGGGACAGCTCAGGGTCACCTTGATGCCGGTGACGTAGAACTTGTAGCCGGCCAGGGCCGTGCCGCCGGACAGGACCGCGGCCGCAAACCCCAGCAGCAGTACTCTGCGAGCGTTTGTCATGGCGTTTCTCCTCTGTCTCGCGTCCGCTCCTTGCCGCTGGACATCCGTCGCCGTCAGCCGACCGGAAAACGGGGTGGACGCGCTGCCCCGACCCGGCCCCGACAGCGCGAGAGAACGAAACAGCACCGCTGCCTCGACCCGCGTCAACGGATCTCCGCTTCTGATTCCGACCCGTCGTCCCGCCACGGTCCGAAGACCCGCGGCCCCGCGTACCGCTCCCCTCGGGACAAGGAACTCTACCCCCACCCGAACCCGACTGCAAGCCCCCCGGCTCTGCGAACTGTATCTGTGCGTCATTGTGGATGAACTTCGCGGATGGATGGCAATTGGACGGGAGGGCTTGGGGCAGCATCGGCTCGGGAAGGGGCCTTTCTTGCATCAGCCCAATCGCTTCCCGCCGCCACTGCCCTTGCGGCAGTGGAGCGCCGATTCGGGGTGAGGCAGCGCGGCCGCGCCCCCTCCCCGCCCTCCGATCGGCGCTCTACCGGGACAAGCCGGGCGGCGGCGTTGGGATCGTGAAACAGCCCTGCTGACCCGGGCACGGGAATTGTATTCCCGAGCGAAGAGAGGTACTCTTATGCAAGGGAATGCGGAAGCAGAGGAGAACGTGCGATCCAGTGGCAGGCAGCATCCGTGTCAGGGACAGCCTGGGTGGGGTGATCCCCTGTGGCACGGCAACGGGAGCTGGAAAGGGTCTGCTCCGGTGCCTGGGCCGAGCCTGGGCGAGGGCGAAGGGAAAGGAGGCGACAGATGCAGGGGGTGAGAAGCTGGCTGGCGTTGCACTGTCTGGTGCTGACGGCCCTGGTGGGCCTGCCGCGGACACTGAGTGCCGACCTGACAATTCCCTTTGAAAACACCATCCAGACGACGAGCCGGCGCCTGCACCTTCTCTTCCGCATCTGGGATGCGCCTCAGGGCGGACAGAGGCTCTGGCAGGAGGACCACCCCGTCGTGGAGGTGCAATACGGGCACTTCGCTGTCACCCTGGGGCTCAAGACACCTTTTGGCGACATCTTCGACGAGTACCAGGACCTCTGGGTGGAGACCTGCCTGATCCTACCCAACCGTGAGCCGGTGCCCCTGCCCCCCCGGATCCTCCTCACCGGCACGGCCTTCGCCTACCATGCGCGGGAAGCGGACCACGCCCACAAGGCGGACTTCGCAGGGCTCGCGGACCGCGCCATCGAGGCAGACCACGCGGCCGAGGCGGACCATGCAGCGAACGCCGACCATGCCACCACCGCGGACTCCGCGGATCATGCCGACCACGCCACCACCGCGCAGACCGCATTGCGCGCCCAAACCGCCGCCGAGGCGGAACACGCCGAAACCGCCGACCACGCTACCAGCGCCGACCACGCCACCACCGCGGACTCCGCGAACCGCGCCCAGACCGCCGCCGAAGCCGACCACGCCGAGGCCGCCGACCACGCCACCAGCGCCGACCACGCCACCACCGCGGACTCCGCCGGCCGTGCGGACACCGCTGGCGAGGCGGACTATGCCGAGACTGCCAACCATGCCACCAGCGCCGACCACGCCACCAGCGCAGGATCCGCGGACCATGCGCAGACCGCCGACCAGGCGGAGCATGCCACCACCGCCGAATCCGCGAACCGTGCCGACACCGCCGCCGAGGCGGAACATGCCGCGGCCGCCGACCAGGCAGGCCATGCGGCGAATGCCGACCACGCGGACAGCGCGGGCACGGCCGACACCGCCGGGCATGCCGCGACGGCGGGTGACGCGGATACCCTGGACGGCTACCACGCGGCAGATCTGCTGGCCAGCGCGCCCCCTTCCCAGCACGTCCCGAACCACGGCCTGCTGCACGGGCAGGCAGTGTTCTTCAACGGCTATGCATGGGCTCCCGCCCGGGCCGATCAGGCGGCGACCGTGGGTGTCGGCCTCGCCCAGGTCGTGGATGCGGACCACTTCCGGGTGGTTACCTGTGGTCCGTTCGAGTGGTCCCAGGGCCCGGTGGATGTCGTCCAGGGGCTGATCCCGGGCGCCTACTACTACGTCAGCCAGGCCACCGCGGGCGCCCTCGAAGCGTTGGCGCCCAGCACAGGGTACAGCAATCCCCTGTTCCTGGCTACCAGCACCGCCGCGGGCATCGTGCTGCCCTACCGTCCCCTTCCGGTGCGGCAGCAGACGTCCTCGGGCACCGTCTGTGAGCATCTGGACGACCCGTTCGTTCTGCTGCCGACGAGCCTGGCGACCGAGGCCTATGCCCTCGAACTCCCGGAGCCCGGGCAGTACTCCGTAACCGTGGCCGCAGACCTGAGGTTCGGGCTCACGGACAACAGGACCGTCCAGTCGGCCTGCTCGGGACTCGAGATGATCATCGCTTCCGGCACCACCGCCTGGATCCCTCATCAGAGTTGGCTGGCCATCCCGACCTACGGGCCTTCCGGTCCCTTCTGGGGGACGATCTACCCCTATTCGTACCGGTGCCAATTCCACTGTTCAGCGCTCGTGGATGTGGAGTGGGACCAACGGACTCTTCGTATCGACTTCATCCATTTTGATCACCTGAGGCTCTTCGCCGACCACCTCCACCTCTGCATCTCGTACCGGAAGCTGTAGCGGGGCAGAACGGACGAGACCAACCCGAAGGAAAGCACCCGAAACGGTCGGATGCCAGACCCGGATCGGGTCCCCCGGCCTCTGGCAGGGCTCAGGGGGGGGCAGGCCCACCACCCGCACCCGATGGTGCGGAGAGGACCGGGGCTGGTCAGTCTCCGGAACGGTACCTGGACGATCACCGCCTCCACCGGACGCGATGCCTCCGCGAGAAGCACCGGCAGCCGGTTCCCAGGTCTTTCCTGTTTTCACCGAGGGGTTGCTCCCCGCTGCCGCCCGGGCTTGCGGGGCTGGCCTTGCCGGCATATCGTGCTCCGGGTCCCCGGCAGGCTCTGCCGGCGCGTCACCGGGACCCGCGTTGTCCCCCGCAGGCGCCCGCCGTTCGAAGCGCAGGGCCGGCTCTCCCGGGAAGCACTCCGGCGGCCCGTCCCCGAAGAGCCGGCGCGCCTCACGAGGGTCCCGGGCGGGACGGTGGGGCTTCCCCGCCAAGGCACGACAGGACGGCCATGGTCGGCAGCGAACACATCGACAGAGCGGCCGAGGGCGACCTCGATGCGTTGGCGCATCTGGACGCGCTGGGCCTGCTGCTCGGGGCCGACGAGGAGGCGGAAGCCTATGTGGAACGTCTGCGCGCCCTCGAACGCAACATCGCCGGCATGGACATGGACTTGGCGGCGAGGGGCTGCTTCGAGGTCGAGGGGGTGACGGTCCGGGGAGACCGGCGCATTCCGCCGGCGTTGTTCGGCGAGGCCGATGCCGTGACCGAAGCGTTGTACGGCTTTCGCATCGACTGGGTGCCGGGGTTCTTCATCAACCCGCGTTTCAGCCTGCTGTTCGGCGGCTGCGCCTTCTACTTCTACCCGGATTTCTTTGCTCTATTCATCATCCGCAAGGCCTTTGAACGGCGCCAGCGCTGGCTGATCTACGACCGCCGCGAGCTGCTGGCCCACGAACTCTGCCATGTCGCCCGGATCGGTCTCGGCAGCCGCCTCTTCGAGGAGACCTTCGCCTACCGGACGTCGCCAAGCCGGTTCCGACGCGCCGCGGGCAGCGCCTTGCGGTCCCCCGCCGACACCTTCGCCTTCCTTGGCTGTACCCTCCTGCTGCTGGTTGCCCAGGTGGCTCGCACGCTGTTCCTGCCCGCCCTGCCCATCTACCCCTTCTGGGGTCTGATCGGGCTGGTCACCGTCTTCCTCGGCCTCCGCCACGCCAGGCTCCGGCGCACCTTCCAACGGGCCCTGGACCGTGCCGCCCAACTCGCCCCCGACGCCGCGCCGGCCGTCCTCTTCCGGGCGACGGACGAGGAAATCCTCGACCTCGCGGCCACCCCCGGACCCCAAGACGCGGCCGAATGGTTCGCGGAACGTTGCGGGGAGAGCCTCCGCTGGCAGGTCATCCGGCACCGCTTCCGGGAGTGGCAGCCCCCCTCACAGGCGCCTGCCCCAGCCGACGCTGTCGCGCCGGGCCAGGAGCCGGTCCCGGGCTTCGACCACAGTCTGCATCCCGGGGGGGATGCGCCAGAGCGGGGCGATCTCGGCCAGGGGAACCAGGACAAAGAGCCGTTCGGTCAGCCGCGGGTGGGGGACCACGAGTCCCGGGAGGGACAGGCAGGCACTCCCCACGAGCAGCACGTCGATGTCCAGGACCCTCCCCTCCCGGGAGCTGTGCAGGGCGGGTCGCCCCAGCAGGCACTCGGTCCGCAGGCACAGGGCGAGGAGATCCGCACCTGATCCCTGCCAGCGACCGGTGACCGCCGTGTTGACGAAGAAGGGGGTGCCGGGCACACAGTCCAGCGGCCGAGTCCGGTAGAGCGCGGCCATACGCAACTCTCCCAGTCCGCCCTCCCCCAACAGACGAGCAG
>JAFGRS010000255.1 GCA_016935045.1 Lentisphaeria bacterium
CCGGCTTGGCTTCCACCGGCTTGGCTTCCACCGGCTTGGCTTCCACCGGCTTGGCTTCCGCCGCGGGGGGCGCCGGAGGGGCCGGGGGCAGGACTTCCGGCGTGGCCGCCTCTTCGGCCGCAGCCGGCTTCTCCTCCGCCGGCTTTTCGTCTTCCTTGGGCTTCGGCTTGTCCTTCAGCAATTCGCCCCGGGTTTTCAGCACGCTGTCCACCGTGTACTTGCTGACGATGTAGGTCCAGCCTTTGAGACGCTGGTTGGTGGCCGCGGCCTTTTCCCGGTTCTCCTTCTGCTTCTTGGCGAACTCCTCGTCCTTGCGCGTCTTGTCTTCGGGGGTCTCGTTCTCCTCCGCGGCGCGCTCCGTAGGGCCGTCGTAGGCGACCTCGGCCTGGAGGTAGACCTTGCTGTCCCCGGTTTCCTTGCCGATGCGCACCGTGGTCACGAAGCCGTCGAAGTCCCGGGCCGTGTAGACCTTGGGGGCAGCCATGCCGGTCTCCTCGGGCGCCAGGGCGGGGTCGGCCACGTCCGTGAAGCTGGCCCAGCCAAAGGCGCTCTTGACACTGCTCAGCTTGCTGCTGTCCACTTCCTTGCCTTCGGGCACCTCACCATCGAGCTTCAGGTCCCCCGTCTTGCTTTCCCGGGAAGCCCGCCACAGCACCGCGTCACCCTCCGCCAGAGACACGTCCCGGGGATCCGTGATCTTGAAGAACTCCTTGTCAACCCAGCGCGACGGATCGTCCTCCACGCTGCTGAAGGTCTTCGTCACCAGGACAACCTCCTCCCGGGAGGGCACCAACAGGTAACGCCCGTCCGGCCAGCCGCCGCCGCCCATCATACCCATGGGGCCCGGCTCACTCTCCCCGGAGGACTTCTTGTGCTCCTTGCCCAGAACGAGCGTCTCGAGCGCCTTGCCGTTCTGGTCCTGGAAGACCACCTTCGTGCCGCCGCCCTCGCCTTCTCCGGGGTCCTTCAGCTCCAGCCGACCGTATTGGCTGGGACCGGCCTTGACCCTCTGCGCCGCCTTCAGGTCCACCAGGTCCACCATGAATTCCTTCAGGGTCTGGTAGTTCGCCGGGTAGTCATACCGTTGCACCACCGCCCAGGTCCCTTCCCTGCGGTGCAGACGGACGGTCCCATCGTTGCCCGTGATCTCCACCGCCGCAACGTCATTGACCGGGAAGTCCGGCAGGACCTTGCTCCCGCCCTCGCCGCCCGGGGACTGCCACGTCGATGTGCGCGACCGGCGAACCAACACCACCAAAACCGTCAGAACCAGAGCCGCAAGTACCAGTGAGAGTAGCTGTTTCCTCTTCATTTCCGCACCATCCTCTGTCGTTTGAAAAGGGCCAGACCCAGGCCTCCCAGGGCCACCACGATGGGCATGACCAGGATGTTGAGCCAGGTTACCGAGTTCTCCAGGAAATCGATGTCGCGCCGCAGCTTCTTGCGCACCAGTTTGAGCTGCTTGCTGGTCTCGGCTTCCTTCTGGCGGAACTTGCGAATGGCCTCCTGGGTCTCCTGGGAAATGAAAGCCTTATCGCTGGCCGTGCCCTTTTCGCGCTGCAGCTCGCTGATCTTGGTGCGCGCTTCCTGCAACTCGTCTTCGAGGCTCTTGATCTCCTCCTGCCAGTCCTGTTCGGCCCGGGCCTGGAGCTTGGCGATGGCCTCCAACGGACGGTTGATGGCGCCCCGGGAACGGATGGAGATCAGGCGCGTGTCCCCGCTGAGCTGCTCGACCATGTTCTGTACCATGGCCAGGTTGTCGTTGATGGGCTGTAGAAAACTCGTCCCGAGGAAGTTGCCGCGCTGCACGCAGAAATGGTCGAAGATCATGTCGGAATCCCCCACCAGGATCACGGCGCTCTCCGTGGCCGATTCCTTCAGACTCTCCGCGGCCGCATCCTTGGCTTCGTCGCCCTCCGCATCCTTGCTGTCGGAGGCCGCATCGTCCTCCGGCTTGCCGTCCGGGAACGCGGTCTTGAAGCTGCCGGTCAGGCGGATGGCCAGGGCCTGCGCCATTTCCAGCGACTTGAACTCCCGGATCACCCGGTCGCCGGAAGCCTGCGCCATGAACTTCTCCACCGGCTGAACACTCTCCGAGGTGCGCAGCAGCACGGCCTTGGCGATTCCCTCGGCCCCGTCACCAGCAAAGGCGCCCCCGAAGACGAAGAGCAGATTGTCCAGCTGACCGGTGGCGGGGTCCTCCGGGTCGATGGCCTCGGTGTGGAGGTTCAGCACCATGGGCATGGCCTCGGGAGGGGCGTCCTGCCGCCGGCGGATGCGCGCCATGTACACCGTGTCGGCGATGACCTTTTCGGTGTCGAAGGTGATCCCCCAGGCATCCAGGAGTTTGCCCAGGGTCGAGGCCCCGGGAGGCATGAACTGCATCTGTTGCTGGTTCTGGCTCTCCACCATGCTCATGGGATCCAGAAAGGCCAGGATCTTGCCGCCCCGCAGCAGGAACTGGTCGATGGCGTAGAGGGTCTTGTCCTTCAGGTCCTTCGGGTGGATCAGCAGCAGCAGACGGATGTCCTCGTCGATACTGCCCGCGTCGGACTGCAATTCCACCACCTCCACATCACGCCGCAACTCCGCAATCACCTGCCAGGGAGGTTGGTTCTGCATGTTCGGCATCTGCATCATCATCTGGGGCGGCATTGTGCGCCCCATCACGGGCAGGGAACTGATGACCCCCACCTTGACCTTCTCGGGGTGCAGCACCCGGTACAGCGCCCGCGTGATGTCGTATTCGAGGAGGTTCTCCCGCTCCGGAGACAGGAACGGGATCGCCACCGTCTCGTCAAAGCAGCTCACCGCCAGGCCGAGGTACAGCATGTCGCCCGTGCCGAAGGCGCCCAGCGGCTGCCCCGTCACACCGTCCAGATTCGCCGAATCCTCCGCGTCCGAATCCGGCGTCGGATTCAGCCGGGTGATTTCGATGTTGTCGCCGCCGTGCTGGCGGTATTCCTTCAGCAGGTCCTGCACCCGTTCCGCATAGGTCTTCAGCGCCGGCGGCATCTGGGCCACGTCCTTGCTGAAGTAGAAGCGGATGGCCACCGGCGTGTCCATCTCCTTCAGGATCTGCCGCGTTCCCTCGGTGAGGGTGAAGAGGTCTTCCTGCGTCGCGTCGAGGCGCAGGCTGCAACTGCCGAACAGCATGTTGACGGCAATCAGCACCGCCAGCATGCCGGCGATACCCACAACGCTGTAGAGATACTTCTCGAAGGTCTTCTTGTCTTTGTGATCCATGGTTGGCTGCGGCCTCCTCGGTTGGCAAAGGGATATCCGGCGGGGAATGCCTCCCTCCGGTCTCAGGCTCTGCGAGTCTTCAGCATCACCCCCGTCGTGAACAGGGCGAACACCATCACCGTCAGGAAATACAGCAGGTCACGCAGATCCACGACACCACGCTGCATCGCGTCGAAGTGCCCCATCACACTGACTTTGACCGCAAAGTCCACGAGACTGGCCGCCAGAAGCTCCACTCCGCCGCGGATGGCGCCCTTACCCAGAAACCCGATCCTGTCCCAGAACAGACCCACCAGCGTCAGCACGGCCGTGCACCCCCACCACGCCAGGGAAACCCGCCGGCTGCCCGCAAGCACCGAAGTCACCCGTAGCACAGCCAGCACGACGGCGGACAGAAACACCACCAGCGCGGCCACCAACAGGCGCAGAAACCAGACGCTCTCGTACAGCTTCACCAGGACGCTCGTGACCGGAGACCACCCCGCCAGAATCAGCAGGAAGCAGATTACCACCGAGAGGATGAAGCTGATGACCTGATTCCGGGTCATGGAACTGGTCATGCTGCTGATGGCCAGAAAGGCCCCCGACATCAGGAAGCTGCCGATGTACCCACAGGCAATGACACCCCCGTCCGGGTCCCCCAACGCCGCCACCGTGATGACCATGGGAAAGGTCAGGACCAACGCAAACCCCAGGAACAACCAGCCGGCAAGAAACTTGCCGAGCACCGCGTGGGAGGTGTTGATGGGCATGGTCAGGAGCAGCTCCAGAGTCCCCAGGCGCCGCTCCTCGGACCACAGCCGCATGCCCACCGCCGGCACCAGAAACATGTACAGCCAGGGATGCCAAAGGAAGAACGCCGCCAGGGAGGCCTCGTTGCGCGGGAAAAACCCACCCAGCAGAAACGTGAACGATGCACTCAGCAGCAGAAAGAAACAGGTGAACACATACGCCACCGGCGAGGCAAAATACGCCGCCAGCTCACGCTTCGTGATTGTCCAGGTGCTCCGCAGAATGCTCATGCCCCGTTCTCCTGAACCGTGTCGGGCAGCGTTACCGCCCGGAAAACCTCGTCCAGACGCCCACCCTCCGTGTGCAGCTCGTCAAACTCCCAGCCCTTCTCCACAAAGAGCCGACAGACGCGACGCGCCAGACCGTCGCCGCCTTCCGCCGCGGGAGGAACACGCACCGCCACACCCCCGTTCGAGGACGCCAGCACCTCCGGCGCACCGCCCCCGGACACGCCGCGGAGAGACGCCATAAGCTCCTCCGCCGACGGCCCGAAGACGCGGCAGGAAACGGCGCCCGCAAGCGCACTGCGAGCCTTAAGCTCCGCGGGGGTCCCCCGGAAAACCAGCCTGCCCCGGTCGATGATCACCACCCCCGTGCAGATGGCTTCCACTTCTTCGAGGATGTGGGTGGACACGATGATGGCTTTGGTCTTGCCCATTTCCTTGATCAGCTCCCGGACCTCGTGCTTCTGGTTCGGGTCCAGGCCGTCCGTCGGCTCGTCCATCACCAGAACCGGAGGGTCGTGCAGAATGGCCTGCGCGAAACAGCTGCGGTGCAGGTACCCCTTGGACAGGGTGTCGATGGACTGATACCGGACCCGTTCCAGGAAACAGGTGCGGATGGCACGCTCCACGGCTTCCGTCACCTGCCTGCCCCGCAAGCCGCGGATCTCGGCCGCGAACCGCAGGAAGCCTTCCACACTCATCTCCGGATATGCCGGAGCATTCTCAGGCAGATACCCCACCAGGGACTTGGCCGCGATGGGGTCCTCCTCGATGTCGTGGCCGCCAATGGTTACCGAACCCGCCGACAACGGCAGAAACCCGGTGATCATCCGCATCGTCGTCGACTTGCCGGCCCCGTTGGGACCCAGAAAGCCCTGAACCTCGCCCCGCTCCACCTTCAGCGAGACATCGTCAACGGCGAGAGTAGGGCCGAACCACTTGCTGATGTGTTGAGCCTCTATCATTGCCTCACCATACGCCTCCATCCTTATCCTCATGGATCACCTTGCAGGCACCGCTGCCACGGCACCACAGATCCCGCGCCAGGGACAACACGATCAACGCCAAACACAACGGCGCCGTCGGCAGAACAGCCCACGGGGGCCGCCTGAGAACGGCGCCGCGTTCCGTCAACCGGCGCCCTTCGCTCAGAACACACCCAGCTTGACCCGCTGGACCGCAGTACTATGGCGACCCTGCTTTCCCTGTCAAGCCCTTGCCGCCCCGTTTCGGGAGAGACGCTTACCTGGACCAGGCACGCGACAACCACGAAGGGACACGAATTCACACGAATGAGAAGCAGTCGCAGGGCCTTGGACCGGGACGCAACGGGAGTTCCCCGTCTGCCGCCCCTGGTGCCGGAACTCGTTGCGCCCATTGGTGTTCATTCGTGTCCATTCGTGGTTCATGAGTAGATCAGGCCAAACCCACACGGCAGAGCCACCGAACCGCAACACAACAAAAACGCCCCAAACCCGCCCCGGATTGGCCCCCGTGTCCCTCCCCCCCAAACACGCCTGCCCCCCCCCCGGGGGCCCGCGCCGCCAGACCGTTTTCCGGACAGCCCCCCCCGCCGAATGGCCGGAAAACACCCCCCCGCTGGCCGCCGCCTGAGGCGAGGCCTGTCAATCCGCTCGACGAAATCCGGGTGCGTGATCCGTGTGTCTACGCCGATGCCGGGCGCGGGCTCTATCTCCTGTATGTCTAGTCCGGCAACCGCGATGGCAGCGGCTTCACCGGTGTGGAGCAGGGCTGTTTCAAGATCCCAACGCCGCCGCCGGGCTTGTCCCGGTGGAGCGCCGATCGGAGGGCGGGGAGGAGGCGCGGCCGCGCTTCCTCACCCGGAATCGGCGCTCCACTGCCGCAAGGGCAGTGGCGGCGGGAAGCGATTCGCCGGATTTTGAAACAGCCCTGGGTGTGGAGGTCTACGGCAGCCGGGACCTGGCTCACTGGCAGCCGCCGCGGCCGGGACACAGCCCGGCCCTCCAGGCGCCCGGCCCCCCCGGGTCCCGGGCGGAATGGGATCGGGAGCCCGGGTGGGGCGGGGACGCCGGACCCGCCTCCCGGAATTTCGGCCGGGCATCGCGGGCTCCAGTGTGGGAGGCGGTCTCTCGCAGAACCTGAGCTTTGTCGAAGGTCGACCGGCGATTTCCCCGGGGCGCCGCGGCCGGGACACAGTGGGGATTGCGGCTCAGCGCACTACTTCCCTTCGTCCCTGGCGGGGCGGATGCGCGCGGCGAGGTCGGTGGCGACACCGGTGCGGGTCAGCCTGAGGATGCCGTCCTCGGCGGCAACGGTCTCGGTATTCTGTGGGGCACCCCGCCAGGTGTCCCACCATTCCACCTCATAGATCGCCGGGGGCAGGCCGCGCAGTGCGACGGTGAAACCGGGCACGGGCGGGACCCTGTTGCGGGCGTGGTTGTACCACGTGCTCTCCCGGTTCTGCAGCCACAACAGGGTGTGTTCGCCGCAGGAGATGGCCGCGGCGAGGAGGTCGGGTTTGAGGATGCGCCGGCAGCCTTGGAAGGTGTACCGGGTCACCTCGATCCAGTCCTTGCCGTGGTTTTCGACGCGGATGAGGTGCGCGCCGGCGGGAACGGGCACCGGGATGTCTTCGTCGTACACGGACTCCCAGAGCTGCCATCGAGGCCGGTATTGCCAGCTCTTGCCATGTTCTGGGCCGCAGGCCAGATCGCGTTCGAGGACCACCTTTTCATCGACGAACACCCGCAGCAGTCCGGAGTGCGAGACGCGCCCGACGTGAAGAATGGCGTTGGCATCTTCCGGGAAGGTGACCTCGAAGGAGGGCGGCGCCCGCAGGTCGGCGTGTCCCTGGCCGTGGAGCAATCCCAGGAGTTCGCCGGGGTCATGGATGCTGCCGTCAGGGGCCACGGCAAAACGCGTGACGCCGCGTTTGCGGAAGCCGGATGCGGTGGTGAGTTCCACGTCCCGCGGGTGTCGGTCGGCCTCGGTGGGGTCGGCATACTCCGTGTCGGTATCGAGGATGTCCCAGCGTTGGCTGCCGAAGGGCAGGTCGCGGGTGAAGGCACGGATGGCGGCGAAGTGGAAGTAGAGGTCGAGGGGGTCGATGTAGTTCTCATGCCACCAGGGCATGGGGATGCCGTCGCAGCCGCTGCACAGGGCGGCCCAGAAGGCGTTGTGCAGGGCCCAGCCCTTGGGGTCCTTGTCGGCCGTGGTTTCATGGCTGCGGATGCCGAACTCCCCGAAGATGTGCGGTTTGCCGAAGCGTTGTCGTTGGTGCAGGCAGTAGGCGCGGACCTGTTCGGCGACATTGGCGTTGTTGTTGGTGTAGCAATGGGTCTGGACGATGTCGATATCGGGGAGTTCCCAGAACTCCTCGGGGCCGGTCTTGCTCCACCAGCTGGTGGTGACGGGGTGCTGGAACGGGTCGAGGGATTTGAGGGTTTGCGCCATTTCGCGGTGCCAGTCGAGGATGGCGTCGCGGGGGGTGTTCTCCCAGCCCTCGAATTCATTGCCGAACTCCCAGCAGAGAACGGCTGTGCTGTACCCCCAGCGTGCCACCGTGTAGCGGAGTCGCTTGCGGTAGAGTTTGCGTGCCGTCTCGTTGGTGAACCACTCGGCGACGGTTGCGCAGGGGCCGCCGTTGCGGGCGTTGAAGGGATTGGCGCGCCAACCGTCGAGGCGGAAATCCTGGTGCGTATCCATACACATCATATAGGAGAAGCCGAGGTCCCGGGCCCAGGCGAGGGCGGCGTCCAGTCGGGCCGCCTGAAGTTGCCGATAGCGTCCGAGCTGCGCTTCCCACTCGATGCCCAGGCCGCTGCTGGACATCCACCAGCGGTTGAAGTTCTCCCCGGCCCCGGCCATCTTCGCAAGGGCCTCGTCGGCGAGCTGTCCGGCGGCGGGATAGATGGGGAGGTTGTGGCCGATGGGGAGATAGGGCGCGCCGCTGTCGTACACCAGGTAGCGAGGGTCGGCGCGGCTGACACGGAGGAAGCCCTTCTCCGTGGAGGGCTCCACGGCCAGCGCGGGCAGATCGAGGGCAGCGGAACCGTTGCGGTCGGCGGCGGCAAGCCGGCAGCGGAGGCTCCCCGTGGCCATGGGTGTGAGGCGCACGCACCAGCGTCCTTCGTTCTCCGGGAGCATGAGTTCCATGCCGTCCTGCACCAGGCGCCGGTGGGGCACCATGAAGAAGCCGGGGACCACCCATGTCCTGCCCGAAGCGTCGGCCAGGTGGGCATCCAGGCGGACGTCGTCCGGATCATACGGATTGTCCCAGGTACCCGTCAAGTCGACGTGGAGTTCGATGGGCTCGTAGAGGCCGATGGCCGGCGGCAGTCCGGACGCGGCGCGCAGGGCCAGGGTGTCGTGACGAGGTCGAGCGGGGTCGGGGGGAGTGGGGGGCATGATGGCGTCGCCGAGGCTGAAGCGCACCTCGACGGTCTCCCGGGGAGTGAATTCCCCGCGGCGAAGGCAGATTTCGAGGTTGTGCTGGGCATCGGTGATGCGGCTTCGCAGCGCAGCGACCGAGCCCGGTTCGAGGCTGAGCGAAGGCTGGCCCGGGCGTCCCAGGAAGAGCCGCCGGAAGGGCCCCGAAAGGGTTTTGCCCACCGGCGCGCACATCCCGGGGTCTGCCAGCAGAGTGAGGGTTTCGTCGTCCCGTCTCGGCACGGACATTGCGGCCCAGAGCCCTGCGGTCAGGTGCAGGGGGCCGGTCTTGCGGACGCTGAGGCGGACGTCGATGGCGTTGTTGCGGGGCTGCATGGTGAGGGTATAGGCGAGCGGCGGTGCCGGTGGCTTTGTGCCCCAGGTTCCGGCGAGGGTGAGGGTATTGTCGGCGGCGATGGCGAGGGGTTCGAGGACCGTTCCTTGCTCCAGGCGCTCGTAGATCCAGGGACCGTGCCAATGGAAGAACGCGAGGGAGGCGAGGGGTCGGTCCTGCCGGTGGAGGGTGATTTCCCCGTTGCGTTGCAGGCGGACTTCGAGGTCGCCGGCGTGCCACGCGACTCCCTCGGGGGTGGTCCGCCAGGGCGTGTTGTCGGGGGCTGCGCCCGGGAGGGCGCCCGCTCCCAGGAGGATGGTCCCGGTGAAGGCAAGGGGCACGGCTTTCATGGGCGGTTTCACTCCTTGACTGCCCCCGCGGTGAGGCCGCGGATGATATGGCGCTGGGCGGCGCAGTAGACTGCCAGGAGCGGCAGGACGACGACGCAGAGGGCGGCGCAGGTCCGCGCGATCTCGATGTCGTGTTCGCCCTTGAAGCGTGCGATGGCGATGGGGAGGGTCGGATTGCGGGGATCGAGGAGGGTCAGGGCGAAGGCGAATTCATTCCACATGGAAAGGAAGTTGAAGATGACGACGGTGGCGATGGCGGGTCGTGCCAGGGGCAGGGCGACGTGGCGGAATGTGCCCCAGTGGCCGCAGCCGTCCATGCGAGCGGCGTCGAGGAGGTCCCTCGGAATGGCTTCGAAGGCGCCTCGAAGGATGAGGATGGTGACGGGAAGCGCGAAGCCTGCATAGGGCCCGATCAGGGCCCAGAGCGTGCCCTTGAGCCCGAGTCCGGCGCTGCCCAGCAGTCGGTTGAGGGGGATGAGGGTCACGTGGACGGGGATCATCATGCCGAGGAGGAAGGTGAGGAAGAGGGCCTGGCTGCCTCGGAAGGGCAGCCGCGCGAAGGCGAAGGCGGCGGGAGCGCCGCAGGCCAGGGCGGCGGCAACGCCGGCGGCGCAGACGAGGAGGCTGTTGAGGTAGGCCTTTCCGAAGATGCCGCTGCGGAGGACGGCGGCCAGGTTTGCCAGGGTGACCTGGGTGGGGATGCCGAAGGGATTCTGTTGCACGTCGCCTTCGAGGCGGACGGCGGCGAGGGCCATCCAGAGGAGGGGGTATGCGGTGAGGACCAGGAAGCAGAGCAGGACGGCATATCGGAGGCTGCGTTTCATGGTGCCGTTCCGGTCGGGTTGTCAGGGCTCCGCCGCCGGCTTCGCGCCTGGAGGGGAACGATGACGAGCAGGGCGATGACGAAGAGCATGACGGCGGCGGCGGAGCCATATCCGAAGCGTCCCTGGTACTCGTCGAAGGCGAGACGGTAGATGTAGGTTGCCATGAGTTCGCGGGATTCCTCGGGCACGCCCCCGGCCATCAGGTAGACGAGGTCGAAGTACTTCAGGGAACCGATGATCGAGAGGGTTGCGGAGATGCCGATCATGGGCCGCAGCATGGGCAGTGTGATGTAACGGCACGCCTGCCATTCGCCGGCCCCATCGAGGCGGGCGGCCTCGTAGAGTTCCTCGGGTATGGCGCCGAGGGCCGCCATGTAGAGGACCATGTGGAAGCCGATGTAGCGCCAGCAGATGGTGACGAAGATCCAGAGCAGGGTCGTCCGGGGATCGGCGAGCCAGGGGTAGGCGAATCCCGGGCGGACGAGGGCGATGAGTCGTGAGAGGAGGCCCTGTTCCGGGGCGTAGATGAACTGCCAGAGGACGGCGATGGCGGCGGTGGGCATGACCATGGGTGCGAAGAATGCGGTTCGGAAGAGGGTCCGGCCGCGGGTGGGG
Source organism: Lentisphaeria bacterium (assembly GCA_016935045.1). Taxonomy (GTDB): domain Bacteria; phylum Verrucomicrobiota; class Lentisphaeria; order Oligosphaerales; family JAFGRS01; genus JAFGRS01. The sequence continues at coordinate 10,796 of JAFGRS010000255.1, forward strand.
TAGTGAAGCAGCACCGCGAGCGCGATGGCGGCAGGGAGTTGGACGGCGAGGGACATGAGCAGGAGCGCGGCGTTGTGTTGGCAGGCCTTCCAGAAGACGGCGTCGCGCAGCAGGTCCGCAAAATTGCGGAGCCCGCAGAAGACCGGTTGGGCGGACGGGAACGGCCAGCGGAACAGGCTGAGGCGGAAGGATTCGGCGATGGGAGTGAGGACGAAGAGCCCGTACACGGCGAGGGCCGGGAGAAGGTACAGGGGGGTGGCCAGGCGCCGGTTCATGGAGGGGGGTGTTCCTGCCCGGCCTCGCGGGCGCAGGCGGCCATGCGGGCGGCGGCTTCTGCCGGGGTGAGGGTTCCCGCGAACAGCCCCTGGGTGGTTTTCTTGTGTTCGGCTGCCAGGCGTGGGGTCAGGTACTGGTCGTAGTAGGGTTGCAGGGCGTCGGCGGCCTTGAGCAGGGCCAGGGCCTTGGCGGTGGGTTCGGGCAGCAACGCCTCGGCTTCGGGCGTCGGGCGCAGTGCGGGGATGCGTCCGATGCGGCACCAGGCTTCGACGACCTCGGGGGCGGTCAGGAAGCGCAGCAGCTCGATGGCACGCTCCGGATGCGGGCAGCGGCCGGCAACGGCAAAGCCGCAGTTCACGCCCCCGACCACCGTGCGGGAGGAACCCTTGCCCCCAGGTACACCCGGGAAGGGAACACAGTCCAGCTTGGCCAGAAAGTCCGCTTTCTCGGCCTGGGCTCGGGCTACCATCCAGGTCCCCATGAGGTACATGGCGGCGTCCTCCTGGAGAAAACGGCTGCGGGCCATGCCGACGTCCACACCGTTGAAGCCAACGGGAAAGGCATGGGCCTGGACGAGGCGCTGGAGCCGTTCCCCGGCCTCGACGAAGGGGGATGCGTCAAAGGTGGCGCCGCCGCGGCCGTCGGCGGCGTCGAGGAACAGCTCCGTGCCGCCGCAGCGGTTGGCGAGGTAGATGAAGTAGAAGGCCCCGGGCCACTGCTTCATGTTGCCGAGGGCAAAGGGGGTGATCCGGGCGCGGTGGAAGACCCCGCAAAGATCGAGAAGGTCGTCATAGGTCTCCGGGGGCTTCACCCCGTGGGCCTGCATGAGTTCGCGGTTGTACCAGAGCACGACGGCGGAGAGATCGAGGGGCACGGCGAAGACGCGGCCGCGGACGGTGCAGATTCCCAGGGCCTGATCAATAAAGCGGTCTCGCCATCCGTCACGGGAGAGAGCCTCCGTGAGATCGGCGACATGCCCGGAAGCCGCGAACTGCGCCAGCGGGCCGCCGCCCCAGGTGAAGAGGATGTCCGGGGGTGTCCCGCTGGCCATCTCGATTGCCAGCTTGGTCTTGTAGGCGTCGTTCTCGAAGGCCTGGATTTCGACCCTGGTGTCGGGGTAGGCATGTTCGAAGCGTTGGACGGCCTCCGCGAGGATCTCCTCGGGGCCGCTGTAGTTCATGATGTGCCAGAAGGACAGCGTAATCGTTGCCGGCGGCGCACCCGCTTTTGGGGAGGCGGTGTCCGCGGGGGGTTTCCCACAGCCGAGGAGCAGGGCTGCGACGCTGGCGCATGCCAATGGTGGGAGTGTGCGCATCTCTCGAATCTCCCGCGGGATGCGTGATGGGTTTGGTGGGCACGGTGCCGTTGCGTCCACGCGGCTGTTCGAGGGTACCATAGCGGTGCGGCCGCTGCGGTTCAACGCCCTTTCCGCAGGCTTGACAACGGGGTCCCTCACGGGATGGTTATGGGCGTCGCGGGCGCGCGCGGCGTCTGGTTGTGGAAGGCGGGTGATGGTGCAACGTCTTGCCATCCTGTTGTGGGTCGCCCTCGTCTCCGGGGGGGGATGGGTGTCTCCCGGGTGGGCGGCTGAGGCCGCGGCCTGGGTGCACGAGGACGCGGCCGTGCGCATCCGCGCGGCTCTCGGGGGACGGTCCGCAAGCCAGTACCGCCTGGACCTCCCCAAGCCGGTTGCGGGAACCTGCAGGGGCGTGGCCGTCTACGTGGAGGGAGACAAGGTGGCCGCCTCGCCGATAGCGACGACGGGGCCGATGGACGCCGTCTGGTTTGCGGTGGGAAAGCACCACCTTGAACGCCGGCGGCGGGAGTCCAAGACAGAGGACCTCCCCGTGGACATCTACCTGTTCGCGGAGGAGAAGGTGCCCGTGCCGCTGCCCGCGGAGTACCGCCGCCCGGCCCGTTTCGTGCGTGCCACGCGGTCCCTGGTCACGCGGCCCTTCACGGCCCCCGAGGCGACACGGATGATGCACGGGCTTTCCTCGGACGAAGGAGGCCTCTACCGCTTCGACATGACGGGCATTGCCACGACCTTCGACCGCGAACAGTGGCAGGAGCCGCCCGAACGCCGCAGTGCGCTGATGGTCTGGAGCGCCGGGGTGCGGCTCGATTCGCGTGTCTCCGCGCGTTTCGGTGGCAGTCACGACGGCGTGGCCTGGTTCGTGTTCGTGGACGGGCGGCCCACGGCGGACTGGTGCACGGCCGAGAGGGCCGAGGGCGGCGGGTTCTGGGGCCCCGGGACGGAAGTGGATGCTGGTCTGCACCAAGTGGATTTCTTCGTGGTCCAGCGTCCCGGAGAACCCATCCCGGAGTGCCTGTGGCACGTGGAAGGTCAGCCGGCCGCGCGGCTTCTGGGAGACCTGCCGCTCGAGCATCCCGAGGCGCTGCGGATCGAGTTGGGCCGTGGCGGAGCGGTGGCTGAACTGGCTTACAGGGAAGTGGTTCGCTACCTCTTCGAGGATGTCGGAACGGAGGCGGTCACGCTGCAGTGCCGGCGCGTCGACGGGAGTGCCTTCGCCGCGGACGCTCTGCCGTCGTTTTCCGGCGCGGAGGTCCGCGGGACCGCGGCGGCCGGCGATCTGTTGCTGGCGACTGCCCGGCTTCCGGGGGCGGTGGTGCGGGTGGAGGGTGGGGGCGAGGGGGCCGGGACACTGCGTTTTCCCCCGCGGCCGCTGTGGCTGAACGCGCGGCGGGTGCATGGCTCCCTGCGGCTGGGTGCCGGGCCCGCGGTGATCGCGGCGTCGGGTCCGCTGCGGATGTCCCTGGAGCTCTCGTTGGCTGGGGATGTGGAGCCTGCCCTGGTGGGGCGCCTGGGGGTGGTCGGGGTGCTTCTGGACCGCTCCGGGAAGGAGGTGGGGTCGGTGCCCATCGCCTCCGGACGCTTGGGACGGATGGAAGCGGCTGTGCCGGTGGACGCGTCGCCGGCGCGGATTCGATTCGATGTGAGTGCGGAGGGGATTCCGCTGGTGCGCAGCGCGTACCTGACCGTGCTGCGGCCGGGAAACGACCTCGATGGGCTCACCGCCGCGGGAGAGTCGCTGTTCCTCGGGGGAGAACGCGTGGTGCTTGCGTGTCGCCCCCTCGAACCGTTGCCCAGCGTCGGGGGGATGGCGGGCGCGGAGGGACTGCCGCTGCGCATCGGGATCCTGGACGATTTCCTGACCACGCAGGACGCCCCCGGAGCCATGCTGCTGCCGGAACAGACGCTGGGCCGGGACTGGCCCGTGCCGCCGGCGGTATTCCGGGAATCCGTGGTGTCCGCAGGGGAGGGGGGCGTGCGTGCGGACGTGGACCTCTTCCGGGCCTTCGCACGCTTGCTGGAGCTGCGGCCGGACGTCGTGGTCCTGGCGGCGGGGGCGGCGGACGCACGGCGCGGACGGCGCCCCGAAGAGGTCTGCCAACGGCTGCTGTTCCTGGCCCAGGCGAGCGCGGCGGCCGGAGCCGACCCGGTGCTGGTGGCGCTGCCGGGACTGCCCGCCGTTCCGGTCCCCTTCTCAAAACGCAACGCGTTGTTGTGCAAGGAATTGGCATGGCACCTGCGGACCGCGGTCGTGGATGCGCACTCGCGGGACCTGCTGGATCATGGTCGTTCGGACAGCTTCCTGGACCAGTTCGCGACGCCGGGTCGGCGGTTGCCGTTGTCCGTACCGAACGATCAGGGCAGGCGCTGGCTGTACGCGCTGCTGGATGAGACCGTGGCGGAACGGTCGCGAACGGGTATGCCCTGAGGGAGGGCCCGGATGGTCCAAGGCCGGTGCAATCTGACCCGTCCGAGCACGGAGGATCCCTACGGTCCGCGGGGGTTCCCGCAGGCGACACGGGTCCTCTGCACCTGGCAGAAGCGTGCCCTGCTGGGGGTTCTGCTTCTGCTGGCCCTGTGGGCATTGTTCGGTTGGCGTTCGGAGCTGTTGGTACTGAACGCGCTGTGCACTGTCTTCTACCTGGCCACGACGGTGTACCGCGTGCTGCTGATCGACCTCTCCCTGCGGCAGGCACGGGAGATCCGGCTGACGGCGGCGGACCTTGCGGCTCCCCCCGGTGGCGGAGAGTGGCCGAAGTACATCGTCATTCTGCCCATGTACCACGAAGGGGAGGTGCTTCCCGCCCTGGTGGAGGCCATGAAGGCCCTGGACTATCCGCCCGAACGCCTCGAGGTCCGCCTGCTCATCGAGGCGGACGACGCCGAGACGCTGGCCGTGGCGCGGGAGCTGGACCTGGCCCCTCCCTTCCGCATCGTGACCATTCCGGTCTCCTACCCGCGGACGAAGCCCAAGGCCTGCAACGTCGGAATCGAGGAGGGGGACGCGGACTACCTGGTGATCTACGACGCGGAGGACCGCCCCGAACCGGACCAGCTCAAGAAGGCGGCGGTGGCGTTCCGCCGGGTGCCGGAGCAGGTGGCCTGCATCCAGGGGAAGCTCAGCTTCTACAACCCAAACCGCAACATCCTCACCCGTTGCTTCACGGCGGAGTATGCGACCTGGTTCGGACTGTGCCTCCCCGGGCTGGACTGCCTGCGGGCCCCCATCCCCCTGGGGGGCACCTCGAACCACTTCCGCCTCCGGGCCCTGCGGGAGATCGGAGGCTGGGACGAGTACAACGTCACCGAAGACTGCGACCTCGGGCTGCGCCTGTTCGTGCGCGGCTGGCGAACCAGGATCCTGGATTCGACAACCTGGGAACAGGCATGCCCGGACCTGGGATTCTGGATCCGACAGCGGTCGCGCTGGGTGAAGGGATACGTGCAGACCTATCTCGTCCACACCCGGGCGCTGGGAGGGCTGACACGGCGGCTCGGGCTCGTCAACAGCCTCCACTTCCACCTTCTCATCGGCGGTTCCTTCCTCTGCCAGCTCATGAACCCGGTCTACTGGATCATGGCGTTGCTGTGGCTGGTGTTCCGTCCCATGGGTCTGGAGACGTTCTTCCCGGCCCCGGTGTTCGCCATGGGGGCCCTGTGCCTGTTTGCGGGCAACTTCATCTTCGCCTACACCAGTGCCATCGCCTGTGTGCAGCGGGGCGTGGGGGACCTCGCCAAGTACGGACTCGCGATGCCGCTGTACTGGGTCCTGCACAGCATCGGCGCCTGGAAAGGGTTCCTGCAACTCCTGACGCGTCCCCATCACTGGGAGAAGACGAAGCATTTCGCCGAACCGGGCGAGGTCCGTCCGGACGCGGAGGGGGCCGCATGACGGGGACATCGGAGGCAGCCATCGTGACGGAGGAAGGTCCCGGCCGGAACCCGGTGGCGTTGTGGGCTGTCGTGTTCGTGGGCTTGCTGCTGTGTCGCCTGTGGCTGCCGATGCGGCCGACGGACACAAGCCTCGTGCACGAGGCCATCGTGGACTCCCTCGTGGCGGGTCACAACTGGGGACGCCAGGCCCTGGTGGGATCCCTCGAGTACCCGCCCCTGCCGACTCTTGCCCTTCTCCTCGCCCGCTGCCTTGTCGGCGCCCGCTTCGCGGTCCGCTTTCTGGTAGCCCTGTCCCAGGCATGGGCCCTCTGTTACCTGCTGCGCCTGCGGCAGGGAGCATGGCGGCGCCTGGCCTTCGCGACCCTGGCAGGGATCTTCGTCCTGGCACTGCCGGACGTGCGTGCGGCGCTGGGGGCAGGGGACGTCAACTGGCTGACGGCGGTGCCCTTCTGTGCCGCCTTGTACCACCTGCAACGCTGGTTCCGGGGACGGTGGCTCCGGGACGCGGTGCTGACGGCGGTCAACGGAGGCCTGTTGGCGTTGTGCGGTCTCTGCGGTGTCGCTGCCGCCCTTGGGTTGCTCCTGATTCTGGTCCGGGACGTGCACCATCCCGCCCGGGGGGTCGAGACCGGAGACGTGCGGGGGGTGGGACTGCTGGTGTGGGCGCCCTTCGTGTATTGCCTGGGACTGTGGTTCCTGTGGAATTGGCTGATCCTGGGCGATGCGTGGTTCTGTGCCCGGACCTTCTGGGTGGCCATGCAGGGCCTGCCGGTGCTGAGCCTGCCGCTGCGGACGGCACGGGTCCTGGCGGCCGGTCCGGTGGCGTTCTGGGCCGGCGCGCTCCTGCTGGCCGCGGCTGTCCGCCGCACGGACTGGCGTCCCGGCCAGGCGGTCCTGGCCTGCGGCGCCGCGGTCGTGTTCTCCCGGGCCGTGGCCTTGACGCTGAGCCTGTTCCCGGGAGGCGGGACGCCGCTTCTGGCCTGCGGCGCCTTGTCGGCGCTGGCCATGCTCCCGAGCCGGGGTGCATCCGGCAGCGCCGTTGCGGCACCCCGTTGGCTGCGTCCGGTGCTGCTCTCGGCAGCCTGTCTTCTGCTGGCCTACGACATGACCCTGGCCCCCCCGGCAGACCCGGTTGCGGAGGGCGCTTTCCGCATGGGCGCGCCGGCGGCGGAGACGGTCACGGAGTTGATCGACCGCCATTGGCCACGCTCGCGCACGGCGGTGTACGGGATCCGTCTGCCGGCCCTGTACCACGATCCCCTCGAAGACCGCTTTGTGGCTCGGGTCGACTACCACGAGGACATCTTCGTGGCGCAGGCCCGGGACGAAGTCATGCACCTGCTGGTGCCGCCGCCGGACCAACGCTTCTACCTCTCCCCCGGGAGTGTCTTCGGCGAGATCTATCGTCACGGCCGCCCCCATCTCATTCTCGAACAGGAGTGGGCCACCGGATGGCAGCTCTGGCGGTGCGTGATCTTCCCCAGGAATGAATCCGACCTCAGAGGCCTGGAGTGAGGGTCGGCAAGCCCGCGCAGCATGCCCCCCGGGGGGCAATGCCTCAGTCCAATCCGAGAACCGGTTCCCCTGGAGGGCGAAGCCCCTGCTGAGCCGCATCCCGAACCATTCGCGGGTTTGACTGAGGCCTTACCCCGGGGGCTGCCGCGGAACTTGCCCCTGCGGCCCGTGTCACCTATGCTTGCCGAGAGGCCCATTGCGTGGCGACGCCTGTCCCGTGCGGCCCGACGCTGACGGCACCTGTCTTCTCGGGTGTTGGGGCTGCACGGCAAGGCAAGGGAATCAGCAGTTCCGGAGTACCGTGACCATGTGGAACTACACCGAAAAAGTCATGGACCATTTCCTGCACCCGCGGAACGTGGGTGACATCAAGGATGCGGATGCGGTCGGCGAAGTGGGTAACATCACCTGTGGGGACGCCCTCAAACTCTTCCTCAAGCTGGATGCCGGCCGCACCCATATCGAGGACGTCAAGTTCCAGACCTTCGGCTGCGCCAGCGCCATTGCCAGCGCCTCGGCGCTAACGGAGTTGATCCGGGGGCAACCCCTGAGCGTGGCCGAGAACATCACCAACGACGACATCGCAGCGTACCTGGGGAGTCTGCCCGAGGAGAAGATGCACTGCTCGGTCATGGGCATGGAGGCATTGCAGGCAGCCCTGGCAAACCTGCGCGGCGAAGGGAACGGCACGGCAACGTCGGGGCATGGCCAGGACGGGGAAGCCTACGACCCCAGCGGCCTCGATCGGGTGGTGTGCTACTGCTTCAGCGTGACGGAACGACACATCCGGGAAGTCGTGGAGGCCAATGGGCTCAGGAGCGTCGAACAGGTAACGAACTACTGCAAGGCCGGCGGGGGCTGCGGGGGCTGCCGGAAGGAGATCCAGGCCATCCTCGACAGCTATGCCCCCAAACCATCGCCGGAGACAGGTCCCGAGGTCGAAAACAAGACGCCGACCGCGATGACAAACCTGCAGAAGATGATGAAGGTGCAGGCCTTGATCGAGGGTGAGCTGCGCCCAGGATTGCAGGCCGATGGCGGAGACCTCGAACTGGTGGACATCGACGGGGACACGGTCCTGGTCCGGCTCAAGGGAGCCTGCGCGGGGTGTCCAGGAGCGCATACGACGCTCAAACGCTGGGTCGAAGCCCGGCTCCGGGAAGAGGTCCTCCCCACCCTGACGGTCGCGGAAGCTTGAGGAGTCCGGGCCATGCGCAAGGATGTCATCTACGTCGACAACAACGCGACGACGCGGATCGCTCCCGAAGTCCTCGCGGAGATGATGCCGTTTCTGACGGACTACTACGGCAATGCCTCCAGCATGCATACCTTCGGGGGCCAGGTCAAACAGCACATCGACCAGGCCCGGGAACGGCTGGCGGCACTGCTGGGCGCTCTGCCGGAGGAGATCGTCTTCACCAGTTGCGGCACGGAGTCCGACAACGCCGCCATCCTCAGCGCCATCGAAACGGACGTGCGCCGCCGCAAGGTGGTGACCTCCCGGGTCGAGCACCCGGCCGTGCTGGGCCTCTGCAAGACGCTGCAGCAACGGGGATACCGCGTCGAGTACCTGCCCGTCAACGCGAAGGGACAGCTATGCTTCGACGCCCTGGAGAACATGGTCGACGACAGCACCGCGGTCGTATCGGTCATGTGGGCCAACAACGAGACCGGGAACCTGTACCCCGTCGCGAAGCTGGCCGAGATTGCGCACCAGCACGGCGCCCTGTTCCACACGGACGCGGTGCAGGCAGTCGGCAAGGTCCCCATGGACCTCTCCCGGACGCGCATCGACTTCCTCTCTCTTAGCGGTCATAAACTGCATGCTCCCAAGGGGATCGGCGCCCTGTACGTGCGCCGGGGAACGCCCTTCAGCCAGTTCATGGTCGGGGGACACCAGGAATTCGGTCTGCGGGCGGGAACGGAGAATGTCGCGGGCATCGTCGGATTGGGCAGGGCGGCGGCCCTGGCGATGCTCCACCTGGAGGAAGAAAACACCCGGGTGGCCGCCTTGCGGGACCACCTCGAACAGGGGCTGTTGCAGCGCTGTGCCAGCGCAAGGGTCAACGGAAATCCGGAAGCGCGGCTGCCCAATACCACCAATATCAGCTTCGAGTACATCGAGGGTGAGTCCATCCTCCTGATGCTGGACCAGCACAACATCGCGGCCTCGTCCGGTAGCGCCTGCACCTCCGGCTCCCTGGAGCCCTCGCATGTGCTTCGGGCCATGGGTGTGCCCTACACCGCGGCCCATGGCAGCGTCCGCTTCAGCCTGTCGCGCTACAACACGCTCGAGGAGATGGAGGTGATCATCGGCAAGCTTCCCCCCATCGTCGAACGCTTGCGCAGCATCTCTCCCTTTGGGCGGGGGGAGGCGTGATCCGGGCGAAGCCCGTCGGCGCGCCTCCGCTCCGGGCGCCCGGCTCCCCGCCACCACTGCCCTTGCGGCCGTGGGGCGATGATCCGGGAGAAGC